>CAUZUN010000195.1:0-3181 GCA_963583115.1 Candidatus Thalassarchaeaceae archaeon | reverse complement strand
GACGATGCACCCCCACTCTTCGAAAGCAGCGGAGCACGCATCGTTCTGCCTTCCGAGATGAGCCGCCACCCGATGGTGATTTGGCTGGCAATAATGCTGTTTGTGACCGGTATGCTCGGACTTGTCAACGGCATGGATTACATCGACGGTGATTCTGGCCTCATCAACCATCGCAACTTCATCTACCGCGACGCAGAGAGAGCCGCCCCCGGAACTGCGGTCCTGCTCGGCCAGGTGGTTTACGAGGATGGAAGCCCAGCCCCTAACCATACTGTGAAAGTGACTGTCAGAGATGCGAACGGTTCAATCATCGAGAAACAGAACACCACCGACGACAACGGAAATTTCCGCGTTGATGGGTTGAATCCCGGACTTCAAGTTCTGTTGATGGCGAACGAATCAAAGGGCACCGCACAACTTGTCGAACACGAAATCCTGCTGAGTGCCAAACCCCCCTTCTCGTTCGAGCCACTCGCCTTCACCACCCTCAAACTCACCTTCCCAAGTGACGAGGCGTTTGACACTGAGGGCGATGGGACGCTGATTTCCTATGTTGCATCGCAGGCAGAAAATAGTACGCAACTCTACGACGAGTCTGCCGCGGGAATGTATGTCATGGTCGGCGTCGGATTCTCTGGGCTAGCATTGCTCGGGCTCGGAACAACATTCCTCGGTTTACGCTCTGGTAACCCAGCGATGCTACGAACCGCGTCAATCCTCATCTTCTTCACACAAGGTGCCTACATGAGCGCCTGTTGCCTCGGACTGGTCGCCTTTGGTATGACCTTCGCACTGCCAAAGCGGCGCATCGACTGATTGCCAAAGCCGCGCATCGACTGATTGCCAAAGCGGCGCATCGACTAATCAGACGCCAGAAGTCGAAGTCATCCGCTGGAACCACGGTCCAATCGAGCCGTGAGCCTCGACGATTGGAAAGCCGCGCAGCCCCCGCATCGCTCGCAGAATCCCGTAGTTGGCGAAGTCTGCCCCATTGGGCACATCGCCGCCCATGAAGTCGCCTGCGAGCGCGCTTGAGAGGTGGTCGAGTTGGAATTCAAGGTTCTCTTCGGGAGGAAGTTCGAACATCTTGGCTCGGCTCTTGCCGACCATCCGCATGATGAATCCGCCGAGCCATTTCGCCTGAAACGCCTGCCAACGGCTGAACGATTCAACCTCTGATACGTAGGCGAGCGCCCTACGACTGTCACCATATGAACTGTAGATGACGGCAACGATTGACTTCCCGAGAACATCACCACTGAAGTCCATCCACTTGTCTTGGGTCTCATCCTCGCCAGCCCGTGGGAAGGGCGTTCCCCCGGTGTGGTTGGTGTTGACCCAGTGGAGGATTGGGTTGGAGTCGTTGACCTGTGTGCCGTCGGCCTCCACATAGACCGGCACCGCCGACCAGTCTGACCATTTGAGTTCTTTCTTCTTCATCGGGTCGACCTCTACTTTGGAGAAATCGACGCCTTTCCAGGAGAGTAGTGAACGAACCTTCCAGCAGAACGGACAGGTCTCAAAACAGTAGAGAGTCGGCTTCCCGTCGACCACCCGCTCAGGCACCTTTGCCTCTTGCACACCAGAACCATCATCCGCCATGTTTCGCTCCCCCACCCTTCGCCATTACAAACCTTCGTCACGGCCTTCCGAGCAGAGTCGTAAAAAAATTCGGCTATTCTCAATGTGGAGGTGGACTGGCACAATCTCAGTTCTCAGTCCTGTGGTTCGGGAATCTCAACCGCGTGCTCTTCCAATTCAGAGAGTTTGCAATCCTCAAGAGCCTTGATGTGGGTGGAAGCGAGAATCACAGGAGGAGCAGAACCCATCTCGTACGCCTGCTTCCAGCGTGATGCACAAAGACACCAGCGGTCACCCTCTTTGAGGCCCGGGAAATTGTTTTCTGGCATAGGGGTTGAGAGGTCGTTTCCGGCCTGTTTTGAGAACGCAAGGAACTCCTCGTCTACGAGTACACAAACAGTGTGGCTACCCAAATCCCAGCGGTCGGTGTTACAACATCCGTCGCGGAACCAACCGGTTTCCGGGTCGTTTGAACAGGGCTCTAGCACGCCCCCGAGCACATTGACACTCTCATCCATCAAACAGGGCCAAGGGAGCCGTGCACTTCATGGGTCGCGCGCCCGGGTCTGACAAGAGGGGGAGGTCACATGGTCAAGTTGAGGCAAACCCCCGAGGATTTTATCGTCACTGAATTAGGTGGCCCAGAGCCGGTTGTTGGTGAGGCAATGGCTGATTGTGAGCATCGTCTCTATCGGTTGGAGAAGCGGGGACATGACTCGATTGCGCTGCTCGCTCGTCTATCTCGAGAACTGGGCGTAGCTCGCAGAGCCTTCGGAATTGCCGGGCTCAAAGATAGGCACGCCGTCACCTCCCAAAAGGTGACTATTCCTGCTGGGACAGGAAATGGTATTCCAAAGGATGTGGGGGATTCTATCGGAGATGAGAGTGACGGATTGACTGGCGTTGGCTGGCGGCTTACCCTGCTTGGTGGAGTGGAGAAGAAGTTGCGAAGCGGCCACCATTCCGGAAATCGATTCGAGATAATCGTGCGCGATATGAACTACGCTCAAGTCCAAGGTCTGCCGCGCCGGCTTGAGCAGGCGATAGCGCACGGCTGGCCGAACTGGTTCGACTCACAGCGATTCGGCTCAGCGGTTGGCAACCGAATGCCCGGGACTCACATCATCGCTGGAGAATTTGAGAAGGCGATGAAACTCCACCTAACTGTCCGCAACAAATCCGACCGTTCCGACAAGCGGCGCGACAAGAAGAAGATGGCCGCATTGTGGCCCAAAAAAAGTGGTCGGCACGGTTCGGGAACAAGAGGCTCGGGCGGCTCAGGCGGCTCTGGCACAAGAGGCTCGGGCGGCTCGGGTGGAAGTGGCTCGGGAACGGAGAGTAGTTTGGCAGAATTGGCAAATTTGAGGGTCGAACACAAGCCGTTTCGCAAGCCATTGAAGGCGATTGGCCGTGCGCAAGAAGAGGGGAAAAGCGGCGAGGAACTGTGGTTGCGGGCCTACATGGCCCTGCCTTACGATATTCGTGGGTTATGGCTCTCAGCGTGGCAGTCAGAGCAGTGGAACAACCTCCTTTCCGACCACCTCCATGAGTTGTTTGACCGCCATCTTCTCTATCCGGTGAAGATTGGCGTCGGCGGCCC
>CAUZUN010000194.1:0-3193 GCA_963583115.1 Candidatus Thalassarchaeaceae archaeon | reverse complement strand
TTTCCCCACCTCTATTGTAGTAGGGGAATGATCAGTTTCGGGACCAATTCAGTCCCAAGTGATGGCAGTTTCATCCGTCCTCAAGTCTTGACGAACGGCAGAGTTCTCAAGCAGAGTCGGACCAGTTTTTGCTAATTGTAATCGGCCGAGAGTAGCGATCATAGTCCCATTGTCGACGCAGAACATTTTTTCTGGAACATGACTGGTTGCGCCTCTCTCCTCAGCCATGATGTTACACATTGTGCGTAGTCTGTCATTACAGGCAACTCCACCGCCAAGCAATAGTTCGCTTTTTCCTGTGTGAGCCAGCGCTCTTTCAGCAACTTCAACGCAGGCGGCAAAAGAGTGCTCTTGAAGGCTCCAGCAGACAGCGTCCACTGGTTGCCCGGTTTTCACAAGTTGGAGGGCAGCGGTGAGAATTCCAGAGAAGGCTAAGTCCATCCCCTGAACGGCGTAGGGCAGTTGAAGACCCTCAAGTGTGGCATCCTCATTGTCGGCAAGCCATCGTCGACCATTCACCTCAATTTTCGGTCCCCCCGGAAAAGTCAACCCTTGCTCTCGAGCGAATTTATCCAACATATTTCCGATTCCGATATCCAATGTCTCCCCCAAAACCCGGTAGCGTCCTGCCATACGGGCGATAACTTGGGTATTTCCGCCTGAAACATACAATAGAACAGGGTCATCGATTCCACAAACTTGGCGACCGATTTCAATGTGGGCGACGCAGTGATTAACACCGACTAGTGGAACATTCCACTTTTTGGAGAGGGCGCGGGCTACACTCGCTCCAATTCGTAGACATGGGCCGAGGCCGGGCCCTTGACTGAATGCGATTGCATTTACATCGGTTGGGTCAACCCCGGAGTCGAGTAAATCGGCGATTAGTTTTGAGGCGTGTTCGACATGGTGGTCAGCAGCCTCGCGTGGGTGGATTCCACCTTCCTCGGGGCGGAAAAAGGCGGAATGGGACGGTTGTGGGGTTCCATCTTCGTCAACCCAACCCAATGAGAAAGTGTGCGCTGTCGATTCGATTCCAACGGTGATTCCCTCGGCCAAAGACCCACTTCCCTACCCCTCCGGAGAGCGCACATGATTTCAAGCCTGATGAATGGTCGCAGGGGCATGGACCTACTTCTTCTCGATGCTGGAGTGTTGGCCCACCTCTCACCGAGTGGCCAACAGGGTGCCATCGCAGGACAGGCAATTCTCGACCGTGAGGCTCTCACATATGACTCTGGCAAGGGAATTTTAATTCGTAATGGAATGATTGAAGCCGTCGCCGATTCTGAGGAACTCCAAGAGGAATTCGCTCCTGAAGTCAAACTCAGCGGCGGTAGTGTCAACCAAGTATCAACAAGTTCACTTGAAGTCTGGGATTTAGCCGGCAGGGCAATCATTCCCGGATTGGTTGATGCCCACACTCACCTATTGTGGAGCGGCGACCGCTCAAACGAAGTCGCGTTGCGACAGCAGGGTCATTCCTACCGAGAGATAGCGGATATGGGTGGCGGCATTGGAAAGACCGTGTCAGCGACGAGGAGGTCAACCTTGGAACAACTCGTGGAGGAGGGATTGAGGCGCACGCAGGTAGCACTGGGCAATGGCACAACATTTCTTGAAGCGAAAAGTGGTTACGGTCTGTCAACCGAAAGCGAACTGAGACTCTTGGCAGCAGCGGAGAAATTGAGCAAACAAACTACTTTGCCGATTTCACATACTTGGTTGGGTGCCCACGCAACTCCACCGGGTGGAGAACGGTCAACCTATGTTGAGGAAATTTTGTCCGAACAACTTCCAGCGGTTTTGGAGCAAGGAATTGCAACTTCTGCCGATGTCTTCTGTGAAGAGGGTTGGTTTACATTGGAAGAGACTGAACAAATCTGTCGAGCCTCGACTGAAGGGGGATTACAGATTCGATTGCATGTCGATGAATTCGGAGATTGCGGCGGAGCGGGTCTTGCGGCGGAGTTGGGTGCTGTAACGGCCGACCATGCTGCATTCTCATCCGACACCGACAGACAGGCGTGCCATGAGGGCGGGACTCTGCAAGGATTCCTTCCAGGGACACCGTATGTGCTCGGGCTTGACCACTGGCCTCCTTTCCAGAAATGTATAGACGAAGGTTGGGCTTGGTCTCTCGCCTCCGACTTCAACCCGAACTGCCACTCACTCAGTTTGCCCTTCGCCGCGAGCCTTGCCGTTCACCGGTCGAACATTGACCCACTAGCTGCCCTCGTCGCTTGCACACGCAATGCAGGGGTTGGGCTTGACCACCCGGCCGGTTTGCCTCTTGGGACAATTGAGGTCGGCGGACCGGCCTCTCTCAACATATTGTGGGGCGGGGAGTTGGACGGCTGGTGTCAGACCCCCGGACAATCTCCGTTCCTCGCAACTTTTTGTGAAGGGGTCAAATTGAATTGACGATATAGTGGCTATCAGTTCACTACACCTCTAAAGTTAAGGTAGAAGATACCTATATCGTATATTCATTACGGGGGGATTTTTGAGTGCGCCGGTTCAAAATTTCGTTGGATTCTCAAACCAGTCTGGTTTCAGCACGATTAGCGCTTCCCGTAGGGGCGGATAAGGTACATTATCCGTACTTGCAAAAACGGGTTCATAGAGATCAATTCTAGAACAGCCTCTCGGTGGTCCGTTTAGATTGAATTAAAATCATCTAATGCCCGATTTACCCCCAATTGACACCTCCGAGGCTACACCCTACGCAGACCACTTTTCTCTGGAAGGGCCGAATGAACTTACGGTTTAGATTGTGACGCATCACGCGCAGCATTCATATTACATTCCCCGGTGGTTAGGCTTGGTTGCTATGGCGGACTACCAAGGCTTCTGTTTGAAGTGCAAGACATATGGCCCAATTGCTGGCGCTCAATTGTTCAAGATGAGCAATGGTCGTACCAGAGTTGGCGGTACTTGCAAACAAGATGGTTGCACAGGTAAGATTTCGAAAATCATCGGATGAATTATTTCTGACTTTACGAATCGGTAATCTCCGTATACTACTAAAAAAATTGAGGGCTCGTGGTCTAGGGGTTATGACGTCGCCTTGACATGGCGAAGATCGGCGGTTCAAATCCGCCCGAGCCCACTATCAATCTTTTCAAGGGCGGATTTGAGCTTAGGGCGAACTGACCGATTACAAACGACGCGACCGTTCGCCCACTAGTTT
>CAUZUN010000193.1:0-3203 GCA_963583115.1 Candidatus Thalassarchaeaceae archaeon | reverse complement strand
ACCATATCCAAGAATCCGAAAATTCCCATCGCCATACTTCACACCCCCGGGTCCTTCGACTTCACACCGAGTAACATCAACCCAAGCGCTGCTACGGCGGCTAACATGCCGCCGTTGTAAAGCAGCAACATGGTGTTCTGGTCTGGAATTGATACACCTGGCAAGCCTTGTAACCCCCCCATCAGGAAGGGTGCGAGAGCGGCGAGGCCGAGAATCAGTGGGGCTAGGAACCCAACTGTGAGGGCCTTTTCGGGTAACCCTGAGAGGTCCTCGATGTACCGCTTCAACTTGTCATTTCGGTTTTCTTCCGCACGGTTCGCCTGTTGGTCGAGGGAGCCCAGCATGTCGGTGTTCGAAGTGATGTTATTCAAAATCGAATTCAAAAGGCGGCGGTAATCGTCACTTTTCGAAGAGATGACTAACTTGCGAATTTCGTCTTCGACCCGTTGGCCCCTTTCGATTCCTGAAAGAACTCTGGTGAAATCTCCACTGATTCTGCCGTAGCCACCTTTCGCAATGTGGGAGAGTGCCGATTCGATTCCGACCCCAGCACCGAGGAGAACCTGAATTGCGCGGAGCGCATAAATCAGATTGATTTCCTCTTCCTGTGCTGACATTAGCAACCCCTCAAATCGCATCCTGTATGAGTAAAATTTCGAAAGTTCCGACATTACTGTCGTAGCACAACCTTGCGAAACAGACCTTTAATTCCATCTCTTCAAGTGGCTCTATCAGCCAACATGTACCAGCGCGGAATACCTCCAGAACTTTCAGATAAGTTTCATCATCAATTCGGCCAGTAACGATGTATTCGGCACTTTCTGACCCTTGGTCGATCAGGTCATCTCCTTCGCCATCGCGGGCGACCTCGCGCTGAAAGCGCCTTCTTTGTTCAATCGCAATTGCGCAGTCATCCAACTGCAACCAATCACCTTCTGATGTACGAATATAGCACGGCCGCTCTCCAACCACAGGGTTCCCTCATAGGGGTCACGGAACCTCCTCGCCCATGAAAGTAGCGCGTAGCGCTTTCGCGCCGATACTGATAGTATCGTTCATTTCAGAGCAGCGAAATCGAATTCTCATCCCGATTTCTCAAAAGGAGCCGCTTGAAATAAATTGGCGCTCAAGAAGCATCGATATGTCGGAAAAACCCGAAACTCTGCTCGTATGCCTTCCCTTCGTCGAGCATTCTGTCGAGAGTCGCCTCCGCTTCGGGCCGCTTGATGCCAGAATCGGTACAGTGCTTCATGATCGCATCGTAGGCTAGACCGTCGCCGGTGTCACCGGATTTCAGACATCCTTCGATGAGTTCCTCAACATCTGCGCTGCCAGCCGAATCTGAACCGGCCGGTGGAGGTGTGGATTCTTCTTCCACTTCGGTAAATGTGGTTAGATTCCCTTCAGCCCTGTCGAGTGCTCTCAGTACACCGACCATGTGGACCTCTGTGTCGACTTCACCGTAGTGACCCGCCGCCAAGATTAGTCCGGGGCTCAAATCCGTTGGAATACCGACTACTCGATGAGCGTCGGGGCTAGGCTCCACATCGCGGCTCTTTTGGAAGAAATCGATTCTTCTAAGGGTGGCGTCGGCAGTTGAGACGAGCCAGTTAGCGTAGCCTGTCCCATCTGTTACTGTGAATTCCTCCAAGCGAATTCGATTGAATACAGCGCCGTCATCGCTGACATTGGAATTGCTCTTTCCCACTGCGAGAATCAAGGTAGGTTCCGCCTTCTCGTGGATAGCCATCAACTCCTCCATCTCGGAGTGAATCTCAGGCTGGAAAGAACCGACACTGAACATGTGCAAGCCGGTCGGGTCACGAAGGCTGCCGAGGTACATCGTGCCGTTGTCGGTCTCTCGCCTCTCCATCTTCTCAAGCAGCCCAGCAACCAACATCCGGTTGGTCTTAGCACCCAATTTGGTGATGACGAAGGAGGGGTCGTACTCTCCAGAACCCTGTTCGAGAAGGTCAGACTCGTAGAACTCTCGGGCAAACATTCTGATTGCCGGTTGGCGTTGGAATCGTCGAGTACTCATGACAACACCCCCCAACTTGCCCTAACCGCTTGAGACTTCTCACTCGGCGCAATTGCATCGACTTCAAGTTCGTCGCAAAGCAACATCGCTCCTTGGTCGTCGATGAGGCATCTGCAGCGAGCAGTCACATCTTTGCCGAGTAATGTGCTTCGCAACTCTCGAACAAAAGTTTCCTGACCAAAGTCATCGATTTGGGCAATCACTTTCTCCATGTCTTTGCCGAGATAATTCTCACTCGATTCCTTGTTGAGCAGGAGAGAGGCGCTAGTTGAACCGTCGTCGAGCACCAATCGGAGTCGCAAGTCCTTGTTTCCTTGCAATTCTCCATGGTCCACACACGAGCCGTCGCGTAGAACTCTACGACACTCAGGGCAGCGCATGATTATCCCACAATCAGAACGGACTGATACGATCATACCCTTCGTTTGGACTCCGCTTTTTGAACCGCCGGCCAAAAGTTCAGTCAAATCTTGGTCAACCCAATGGTCAGCAGCATCAATCGCATCCCACGGCGGCTTCTCAAGGACCGTCACCTGCTTCGCTTCGTCGATGGTAATGTCTGGTGTACCCTGCCATGCGCGTACTCGCACACCCGTGAGTGAAACATAGGCTGGTAGTGAATCGCCATCTATCGGCAACTCATCCCACGCCGTCATTCGACAACGGCCGGTCGGGTCGAGTACATCTCCACCCCAGAGAGTTTTCTCTTCGCCATCTGAATTGGTGAAAGTTCTGGCAGCCCAATTGGTCACCTGCACGGTGATGGCAACATCTCTTGAACCATCTCGAAGGCCGGAAATATCCAACTTTGAACTCACTTCAAGGTCAGTTTGGCTGGCGAAATTGCCATCGTGGAACACCTCGACCTTCGTACGATCACCGAGATTCAATTCCGGAGTTTCTCTAAATCGGCGAATCGAGGCGCCTTCGATGCGTAGAAGAGTGCCTACCTCGTGTTCAAACTCAGCCCAAGAGACGAATCCGATTGAACCGCTTGCGTCGGCAATTTTTCCTTTCATGATATCTAGCGTACCAGAACCATCCTTCTTGTTGATGGTCTGAGGGTTGACTGACATGAGCCTACCGACGACGGTGACAAATCCTTCTCTTGTTCCTGCCTCTTCGATTGTGATTGGGTCGGAGGTAGCGAGGGAAACTGCTT
>CAUZUN010000192.1:0-3210 GCA_963583115.1 Candidatus Thalassarchaeaceae archaeon | reverse complement strand
CCACTAACAGGCTTTACGCGATTTCCGGGGGAGTGGTCGCTTGAGACGAGGTGGTGATGCTTAAATTCGCTAGATTGGGTAGTCGGGTTGGGAGAATAAACGAACGGTACGCTGGAATTGTGTCACTCATCTTCACCGTAGACAATCTCGCCGCGGATTCTTTCGGATTTCTGTTGATGCCGTTGCGATGATGCTCTTGCAGTACGGTCAAACTCCTGCCTAATTTCTGGTAACAAGGCGCTCGGAAGCCACTTTTTTTCAGCGATGCTGAACCCATAAATTGCTGCTGGCAGCATTATGATTAGCAGAACTGGCTGTGAAGTTATTCCAACGGTTGCAATTATCAAAATGAACCCTCTCAATACACCTGACTTCCAGAGAACACCCCAAGGTCGCTTCTCTATGATGGAGGCGCCTTGCCAACTAGTGAGAATCGCCTCGAGTGCCGGCAGATGTATGACCAACCAAAATCCGAAGAGCAGCATTTCTGGATTGAATCCCGAAACGAACCCGGGCCACAGTGGGTCCGCCATTCGAATCATCAGATAGACCGCTTGGAGAGCCCCCATCCCTAGCCCAAGAGTCCAACCAGAGGTGGCGCAGGCGCGGGCATTCAAGGTGCCTTTGCGAGTTAAAATGAAATGAAGAAGCAGTGACTGTGCAAAGCCTAACAGCAGCATGAAAACGACTGTTCGGTCAATCAAAACAAATCTAGTTGCAACTACCTGTTGCACGAACAGATTGTCGATGAACCAGCCAGTGAACGAACCGATTGCAATTCCGAATGCAAGATGCTTCGTGGCGCTTGGCATATCATAGAATCCAGCCATTCGCTGCATTCCACCACGCCAACCGATGAAGATGCCAACCATGCCGATGGCAGTCAATATCTGAAATGTTGACTGAGCGATGCCTAGCGCCATATTACATCCGACTTGAGAACCGTTGATGTATTCACCGGACTGCGAACCGCATAGAGCGGCGGATTCAAACGGAACGGTTGTGAGCGATGGTCGCGAGGGAGTGCCATGGCGTTGGAAGGGCTCAAGTCAGGAATATTTGGCGCACTCGCTCTTCTCAAAGGAAAACGCAAGTTGGATGAGGCTCAGTTATCAGAAATGGTACGCAGCATTCGGCGCGCTCTTCTTGAATCCGATTTCAATGTCAGACAGACCAAGGAAATCACAGAACGGCTAGAAAATAGAATGAGAGATGAGGAAATTCGACCCGGATTGACTTTGCAAACTCATGCACTGAATATCCTCTACTCAGAATTAGTCCGAATACTCGGTGCGCCTCGTGAGATTCAACCACACAACCAGACAATCCTGATGGTCGGACTTTTCGGTCAAGGAAAAACCACGACAACAGCCAAACTTGCTGAATGGTGGCGTAAGAAACACAATATGAAAATCGCCGTTATAGAGGCTGATGTACATCGACCTGGTGCTTACAAACAATTACAACAGTTACTCGAAGATTCTCCGGTTGAAGTCTATGGTGAACCCGATGAAACGGATTCACTCAAAATCGTCAAGAATGGCCTCGCCGCAGTCGGCGGAGCCGACCTTGTAATCGTCGATACGGCTGGCCGGGACAGCCTCGACCAAGAACTACTTGACGAACTCGATAGGATTCACAAGGTTGCAAATGCAACTGAAAGATTCCTTGTCATCGATGCTCAAGTCGGCCAAGCCGCTGGACCAGTCGCAGCATCATTCCACGACCTTGTCGGAGTAACTGGAGTCATTGTAACCAAACTCGATGGAACAGCAAGAGGAGGTGGCGCCCTTTCAGCAGTTGCCGCAACCGGCGCACCGATCTGTTTCATCGGAGAGGGCGAGAAAGTTGTCGACCTCGAACTCTTTGAGTCGGACCGGTTTATTTCTCGTCTACTCGGAATGGGTGACATTCGTGGTCTCATCGACCTCGCTCCAGAAGACATGGATGCAGAAGAAGCTGCCAGAATAGCAGAGCGATTGATGTCAGGACGCTTCACATTGAATGACATGTACAAGCAAATGGAAATGATGTCTAAGATTGGCACCGTCGACAAAATTCTCTCTCACATGCCGATGGGGATGTTTGGCGGCATGGGCAACATGTCATCAAAGCAGAAAGATGAGATGCAAGGAAACCTCGAGAAATTCAGAGTCATCATGGACAGTATGACCGCGCAGGAGAAGAACGAGCCCACCATTTTGAAGCAAGAGAGAATCCGAAGGGTCGCCCGCGGTTCTGGAGTTACTGAGAAAGATGTTCGTGATTTGATAGGGCAATGGAACCGCTCTCGAAAGATGATGAAGGGGATGAAAGGAAACCGCCAGATGCGCAAGCAGATGAAGCAGATGATGAGTGATGTCGACGATGTTGACCTACCGATGTAGGTGACTTCGATGGAAAGACGGTTTGCAATCGTTGGCCATAGAGCCACTAGTTCGGGTAAAATTCGGCTCAATGATTTAGCGGGCAGCGCCGGCAGAATGGATGTTCTAGTAAGGGCAGTCAATGCTGCTCTGTTCCTCTCGCATGGTATGCGCGAAGATAGCCACATCACACTCCATCTCATGGGTGGACCGGGGCCACCTCGGCGAATCTGGTTTGATGGCTCCCGACTACAAGGGCTGCACAGCGATGAACGAGCAATTGCAGGTCAGGTCAACAAAGTTCTGCAGTATCCCGTTCCACCCATCGGCCAATTGGTAGAAATTTGGCCGGGCCTCTGGCATTCTGGTGGTGACCTCTCGACGACCATCGGTGAGTGGCAAAGAGAAGATGTAACATTGGTAAAACTCGATGCAGAAGGTACCGCTCTCGAAGCACAGGAACATAAGGAAATACCCGAAAAAATCGGTTTCGTACTCTCTGATGACCGCTCTTTCACTGATGAAGAAAACATACTTCTCGCCCAATCGATGGAGGCTCGGTCAATTGGCTCAAAGTGGATACAAGGTCATATCGCCATCGGAATAATCCACCATATGCTGGATGAGCAGCGACCACTCGATATCTAAAGGGAACAGCCAGCGAAAAGGCGCAGGCAAACTCGCCGCAATTCTATAGAGCGAACACTTAATCGCCTTTAACAACCCACGATGGCAATCCATCTGCAGTTACAGTTCTGGCAAGAATCTCGTCAGAAATCGATAATGGGTGACCTTGTGGCCAAGTCCCGAGAGTGGAAACACTCGCCCTTCCTTGTCTAATGCA
>CAUZUN010000191.1:0-3226 GCA_963583115.1 Candidatus Thalassarchaeaceae archaeon | reverse complement strand
GATGTCTACATCATGCTCTTGTTGTGGGTTGTCGCCTGCCCTTGCGCTCTGCTGATCGCTGCTCCGGTACCCCATGCAAACGCCCTTGCGAATGCCGCTCATCACGGCATGATAGCGCGCGGCGGAGATGTTCTTGAGAGGGCGGCTCGAGTCGACCTCGCACTTTTGGATAAGACTGGCACCCTCACGCGCGGGCGCCCGCGCCTAGCAGGAATCACGCTCGCTTCTGGCGTCGAGCGGCGTCGAGCACTGCGACTCGCTGCAGGGTTGGAACAGCGCAGCAATCACGCTTACGCCTCGACGATAAAGGAGGCAACCGAGAACGAGGAGTTGCTGGCGATGAAAGTCACCAATCTTTCCGATGAGGTGGCAGGAGTAAGCGGGACAGTCGGTGAGAACAAAGTCTGCTTCGGTCGTGATGACTGGTTGACAGATGAGGGCATCACATTCTCTGACAAGATTCGCGATGCTGCTGAAGATGCCCGCGCTCGCGGGTTTGGCCTTTCCATTTTGAGCGAGGCGGGTGAAGCGATTGCCCTGTTCACCTTCGACCACGATGACCTTCGCGATGGCGCTGACGCACTCATCCTCGAATTGGAGGACTTGGGTGTGACAGTTGAGTTGCTATCTGGTGATGCACAACCCGCCGTCGAAGCACTCGGCAAGCGGCTAGGTATCGCTTCCACCGCTTGCCGCGGTGAGATTGACCCCGAAGGAAAGGCGATTTGGGTGCGCCGTCGTAGTCAGGCTCGTTGCACATTGATGGCTGGAGATGGCTTCAACGACGCCGCTGCCCTCGCCGCCGCCGACATCGGAGTCGCCGTCGGCTCGGGCGAGCAAGTAAATCTCGAGGCGGCTGATGTTCTAATTCCAAGCGACAACCCTCGAATGCTCGCTCGCCTCATCCGCCTCTCTCGTCGCACCCGCATGATAGTGCAGGTGAATCTCGCCATCTCACTGATGGTTACCGCCCTTCTTGTCTACTCGGTTCTAGTCGGCTGGCATTCGAGTCTAGCGCTCGGTGTATTCGTCCACGAGGCGAGCGCCATCGCAGTACTTCTCAACAGCATTTGGTTGGCCGACGAAGGGATGAGCCGCCTCGGAATGCTCGGCGGACTGTTCGGTCAATTGGGCAAGGACTTGTGGTCGGCGTGGGAGGCCGTACTGGAGTTGCGTTTTCCATTGAGTCGGAGTTGAGGAAGAGGGCGTGAGAGGGCAATCTTTGATAGCAGGGAGCAATGAGTTCAGCGCATACCGGGGTGAGTAAGATGAGTAAAATTCGTGGAGACCCCCGACTCGTCGCATTGGCTCACGACACCCGAGTTGCGATTGTAGAAGCACTGCAGTCCGCTGACGAGATGTCGACAGTTCAAATCCAGAAAACCACCGAAGTCACCCGTTACCACCTCTATCACCATCTACAACAATTGGATAAGGCGGGCATCGTCGAAAACCACCGCGACCAAGGGCGGGCACGCTGGTGGCGCCTTACTGTTCCAATCGACCTCTCCTCCACTGAGCCTACAACTGGCCCTGACCTGTCCGGGCTTCCAGAGGAAGTTGCCAACCTAATTCGTCGTGGTGCTGATGTTCACTGGATAGAGATTCCAGCGTCTGCAAGTGATGCAATCGCTGCAAAGAAAATGCTTGAGGATTCTGCCGAAGAGTGGGGAGTCGACCTCGACCTTCCCTTCACTTTCATGCCGGGCGGAATACTGGTAGTGGGTAGATCCCGAAACTGAGGAAATTCCATGAGTAGCGGCGAGAATCATTCCGTTGAATCGAGTATTGCGCCGCCGCTAGTCAACTGCCCAAACTGCGAAGGGCTGCTTCCATTGGGGCTTGGAGAAAAGACCTGTGAGTTGTGTGATTCTGTAGTCCAGGTGAGCCATGATGAAACTATCAATAGTTGGAAAGATGAGAAAGTTGCTTGTCCAGCCTGCTCAAAAGTTCTCGTAGTCGGAGTCGATAAGCGGCCGGCGAAAGTTCAGTGTAGTTCCTGTTTTGTTCAGTTTTCCGTCAATCCAAAGGTTGTCAAGGTAGAACTCGCTTGTCCTGCCTGTGAGCGACGTCTGCGCCTCAAACCTCGCCCCGGTTCGCGAGAGGTCACTTGTCCTGCCTGTGAAGAGCCATTCAAGGTCACCTTCTAATCGAAGATTCTCTTGGCAAACCAAAGGTTCTCCGGACTTACACAAACCCCGATTTCGGTGGCTTCCCGAGTTGTTGAGTTCACCACACTTGGAGGCGGATAATGGTGCGAATACCGGCCTCTTGGGGCTGTCTGTCACCCTCCGCACTCAAATAGGAAGAGAGTGGCAGCAAGCAAACGGGAGGATTGACCTCCAGGGGATGGGATCCTGACTGAAACTGAAGCGAAGCTATCTGATTTGAAGAAGCGTGTAGTCACTGGAGATTCCGATTCTCTAGCAGATTTACGCAGTAAGGTAACAGGTGCTGGGGCCCCTTCTGTAGACAAAGCAACTCAAATTTCCGAAAATCTTCGCGGCGAGGAATCGATGCGTTCTCGGCTCAGCCGTGAACGTCGTCTTAGGCTCAAAGACCAGGCTGAGCGTCTAACTGGCGCGACTGGAGCGATGACACGCGCCATGCAGTTGGAGCATGATGACGCGTTGAACCAGTTGGAGTCAGAAATGCGCCAGAGTATGGAATCCGAATTATCTCGTCTTGAGAAGAGTGCGCTTGGGCGTGAAGAAGAGATTCTTCGCGAGGAACTCGATATGCGCATGGAGCGTGAAGAGTTGGCGCTCCGTGAACAACTTGAGGTCGAACGAGAGCGCCGACTGACCGTTCGCCGCGAGAAGATTCAGGAACAACTTTCCAGCGAAATGAATGCTGAATTCCAGCGTCGCAGAGCCTTCCTTCAAGAGAAGTTAGAAATCGAGGCAAACCAAGCTACGCAAGAGCAGGTCAAGGACCTTGAGTCAACCCTCAAAGAGGAGATGGAATCCCAACTCTCATCCGAGGAGAGCAATCTCTCTGAGCGGATTGAAGAGGAGCAGCAATCTCGCCTCGCCGAGCGGGAAATCCAACTCCGAGACGGCATTCGTCGTCGCCTAGAACAACAGTTACGCAGCCGCTTGCGCTCACGCGAGGCTCGTCTTCGCAGCGAATACGAACGGCGTGCTCATCGTATGGAAGAGGAGATTGCCAAAGACTTGCAAGGAGAGTTGGAGGAACGGCTCACCTCTGAGACCGAGCAATTGGA
>CAUZUN010000190.1:0-3236 GCA_963583115.1 Candidatus Thalassarchaeaceae archaeon | reverse complement strand
ACTAGCATCTTGTGTCAAAATTACAAACGCTTCCTCCAGCGTCGGTGCGTCAGTTTTACCCATCAAGTCGGAGGGAGTCCCATCGGCTCTCAATGTGCCATTGTGGATGATGATAATTCGGTCGCACACTTCCTCTGCCTCATTCAACTTATGAGTGCTATAGATGACTGTGCGTCCCTCTTCTCCGAGTTTTCGAACTAAAGCGCGCACTTTCCTTGCTGAGGTGACATCAAGGCCACCGGTTGGCTCGTCGAGGAGGAGCAGTTCGGGGTCGTGTGAGAGGGCACGGATGAGGGCGGTTTTCTGCCTCATTCCTCTGCTGAATCCTCTGGTTGGTCGCTGCAGGTCGTCTTCGATGTCAAGTTCGCGGGAGATTCTGTAAGCACGATTCCATGCCTGTTTGTCTGGAATTCCGTTGAGCCGTGAGTGATAACGGATATTCTCCCAAGCGGTGAGTCTAGCATAGAGTCCAGTTGATTCTGGGACAACGCCGAGATTGCTCCGAACTTCAGATACCGGATGTTCATTACCAGACGAATCTATGTGGACTACTGCACCCTCAGAAGGTTTGTAGAGGCCACATAACAATCTCAGTAGAGTGGTTTTACCAGCGCCATTTCCGCCAACTAAACCCACCACATCTCCCCTGTGAAGGTCGATGCTGACATCCTTCAGTGCTTGGACTTCACCAAATGATTTCGATACTGAGCGAACAGAAAGAATGGTCCGAGTCATTGTAGGGGTCACCGGCGGGGTGCTCCCACCAATTGGTTGAGAGTCGGGTTGACCTCATGAATCCGACCGGCGCGCTTCTACCGCTTGGTCGAGAGTTGGGTGGGCTTCGTTGATTCGGCCGGCACGCTCACGGAGTTGTCTCAAATGTTCTTGAACTTCTGAGTTAGCGATATCCAAATCTAGCAGATTAGCGAGCATTGCTAGACCGCCTTCGATGGCTCCTGCGTCGAGATATGCATCGTTGCTGATGGCACCATCATGGCGAAGTTGTGAGAGTGATTGTTCAAGAAAATCGACTTCGGCCCGAACGGTTGTAGCGTCGATTTGAGGTCGAGCCATCAAGTGGTCTATACAGGTCTGCATGAGCAGCCGACCGACGACCCCTCTTTGACCGTTTCCGGTGTGTATCATCAAGTGATAAAATCCTCAAACAGGCTTACAGTCAATCGAAGAGAGTTCAAACTCGTTCCAACAGTTCGACCAATACTCCACCTGTCGACTTCGGATGTACGAAGGCAATTCTCGTTCCGCTCGCACCAGCCTGAGGAGTTTCGTTGATGAGAGCAACTCCTGCGGCAGAAAGTTCTTCCAGCAGCGAATCTAAATCATCGACTTCAAACGCTAATTGTTGAACACCCGCTCCCCTCTTTTCAATGAATTTACCAATCGGTGTGTCGTCTCCAGTTGGTTCGAGAAGTTCCAATTTGGGGGGCTCTCCACCAGAGGTCGCAATAAATCTAATATTGACCCCCTGTTCAGCGTTTGACTCATCGTCACCTATCACACTCAGACCTAAAATGCGCCAGAATTTACTGCCGCCGTCGAGATTGTCTACCGCGATTCCGATGTGGTCGAGCCTAATTTTCCGCACTTTTCCACCTCATCTCTCTTGTAAATTCCACTGACCTGTCTTTTCACTATGTCCGTTCAAAATCCGCTTGGGGCCATCCAAGTTCCGAATTCTTCCTTCATCGCGGCCATGATCTCTCCCACAGTGCACTCGGCTTTCACCGCTGAGATAATGTATGGCATCAAATTGTCATCTCCCGCTGCCGCAGTTCTTAGCGAATCCAAAATATCGCTGGCATTCTCCTGGTTTCGATTAGCCCGAACGGAGGCAAGTCCGTCGCACTGTTCTTTCTGGATGGTGGGGTCGATTGACTGGCCGGAGTCAGTCGCCTCCCCTTCTTCTTGAGTCGCATGATTCACGCCGACAACTAGCAGGTCGCCAGACTCCTGGTCTTTCTGTTGTCGCCATGCGGATTCGTGGATGGTTCGTTGCTGGAAGCCGGATTCAATCGCTGCTAAAGCGCCGCCTCGCTTCTCTATATCATCAATTAACGCTCGCGCACGCGAGGCGACTTCGTTTGTTAGGGACTCTACATAATACGAGCCGCCGAGCGGGTCAACAACATTCGCGACGCCCGTTTCGGCGGCGAGCACTTGCTGTGTTCTGAGAGCAATTGTCGAGGATTCGTCGGTAGGAAGACCGAGGGCCTCATCGTAGGAGTTGGTGTGGAGGGATTGGGTGCCCCCGAGAACGGCTGCTAGTGCCTGATAGGATACCCGTACGACATTATTCAACGGCTGTTGTGCGGTAAGAGTCACTCCGGCGGTTTGAGTGTGGAATCGAAGTTGGCAACTTTTCGGGTTTTTCGGCTGAAATCTTTCAGTCATCAATTCAAACCAAAGTCGGCGTGCTGCACGGAATTTAGCAACCTCTTCAAAGAGGTCATTGTGGCACCCAAAGAAAAAGGATAAACGAGGTGCGAAATCATCTACATCGAGTCCGGAATCGACTGCAGACTGCACATATGACATTGCATTTGACAGGGTAAAAGCGAGCTCTTCTACCGCGGTCGCCCCGGCTTCTCGGATGTGGTATCCAGAGATACTGATGGTATTCCACTGAGGTGTGTTTTCTTTACACCAGCCCATCAAATCGGTGATTAGTCGCATCGACTGTTCGGGTGGGAAAACATAGGTTCCCCGCGCGATATACTCCTTCAAAATGTCGTTCTGTACCGTTCCCCGAAGGCTTCCCAAGTTCACCCCTTGTTCTTCCGCCACACTGGCGTAAAGAGCGAACAAAACTGCTGCTGGTGCATTGATTGTCATTGAAGTGGAAACTTGGCCGAGGTCGATTTGAGAGAATAATTGCCGCATATCGTGAATTGAATCGATGGCGACTCCTACCTTTCCGACCTCACCTTGTGACATCGCATCGTCGGAATCGAGTCCGAGTTGGGTGGGAAGGTCGAACGCAACTGAGAGACCGGATTGACCTTTTTCGAGTAGAGAACGAAACCGTTTGTTTGTCTCCTCAGCGGTTGAGAATCCCGCATATTGGCGCATTGTCCAAGTTCGGCTACGGTACATTGTGGCGTGGATGCCTCTTGTGTAGGGTGATGAACCGGGCTCACCGATGTCTCCATCACCCCCTGATGAGGTGAGGTGGGAGGCATCAGAGAAGTCCGGAATAGGAATTCCACCAAGGGTCT
>CAUZUN010000189.1:0-3252 GCA_963583115.1 Candidatus Thalassarchaeaceae archaeon | reverse complement strand
CCGCTATCTGGCTGTGCCTCTCGCCGCCGACGACGCTAAGACCGCGCCACCTGTCGCTCACCTCATGGTCGACTTCGCCCTCTCGGAAGAGCAGGAGATGCTGCGCGATTTGGCTCATGAATTCGCCGAGTCTGAACTGCGACCAAACGCTGAGCATTGGGACAATGCCAGCGAATATCCTCGTGAGGCAATCCGCCTCGCTCACGAAACCGGATTGACCAATTTGCATATCCCCGAAGCATACGGAGGAATGGAGTTTGGCGTACTCACCGAAGTGTTGGTGCAGGAGGAGTTGGCGTGGGGCGACCCGGGATTTGCTACGGCGGCTTATGCGAACGGCCTAACAGCAGCACCCATCATCACCGGAGGAACTGAAGAACAGAAGCAGAAGTACCTCGGGGCGTTGGTCAAAGAGGGGGCGATTTGCTCCTATTGTGTGACCGAACCTGCGGCTGGCAGCGATGTTCAAGGAATCAAGACAAACGCTGTACTGCAAGGCGACCACTACCTTTTGAATGGCACCAAGATGTTCATCACCGGGGCGGGATACGCTGACTGGTTCTTCGTGCTGGCCTACACCGACAAAGAGGCTGGCTACAAGGGAATGAGCGGCTTCATTGTCGAGTCCGATTGGGAGGGTGTCAGCCTAGGAAAGAAGGAGTCCACAATGGGTCAGCGCTGCTCTGACACCAGAACTGTCAACTTCGATAATGTGAAGGTTCCAATCGAAAATCTGGTCGGTGGCAAGGAGGGTAACGGTTGGTTCAACGCAATGGCGGCATTTGACCTCTCGAGGCCTTGCGTCGCGGCCCATGCGGTCGGTAATGCCCGAGCCGCTTACGAACACGCCCTCGCCTACTCAAAGGAGAGAGAAACCTTTGGGCAATCGATTTTGAATCACCAAATGATTTTGTCAAAACTTGCCGATATGAAAACTGACATCGAGGCTGCACGGTTGCTCACCTACCGGGCTGCTTGGTTGGCTGACCAAGGTGAGAAGAACACCGAGGCGGCAGCTCACGCGAAGCGATTCGCAGCGGATATGGCAACAAATGCCACGATTGAGGCGGTTCAGATTTTCGGTGGATTTGGATACACCGAAGAGTATCCTGTGGCCCGTTTGATGAGAGCGGCGAAGGTGATGCAGATTTACGAAGGCTCATCTGAAATTCTGCGGCTCATCATAGGTCGAGAAATCACTCGCGACTGATTTCAGTAACCGTTCACTTTTCGTTAGGTGACCGAACTTCTCAAAAACCGCCACGAGAGCAATTCACCCAATGGGGCCATTCTACGCTATCGTACTAGCCGCGGGCGCAAGTGAGCGACTTGGCCAGCCGAAGGCGATGGTGAAAGTTGGTGAACGCAAAATTCCTCTCGTGAAATGGGTGGTTGAGCGGCTGGAGCGTTCTGGAATCTCACCAATTGTGGTGACAAATCAAGAACTCTTGATTCCAATCACTTTTGCCATACCCGACCGCACAGTTGTGCTCAATTCGGCGCCTGAAAAAGGCCGCACTGGCTCAATTCAATGTGGGCTTGCGACTATCATCGACAAACTACGCAGTAAACAGCCGATGCGAGTTCTCATCGCGCCGGTCGATAGGCCAGGATTCTCCGCTTCAACGCTCGAAGTTCTCCGCCACACCGAGCACACCGCCTGCCCGGCAAAGGATGGCAGAGGAGGTCATCCAGTCCTCATCACCGCTGAAGATGTAAAACGAATTATGGCTGCAGAGCCCTCAACATCTCTGCGTGAACTTATCTCACCGATGCGAGTGAATGTCGTCGATGAACATCTTCATTTCAATCTCGACACGACTGATGACCTCGAGCAACTCGATTCGGTCATCAATTCCTTCGATTTGTAATCACTTGAAAGCAAATCAAAGAGCAACGAATAGGCTGGTGATGTACATCACCAACAATCCAACGAGGACCCCGCCATGCAGATGCCAAGAACTCGCCTTGGCGCGATCTTTTCTGATTCCGGCCAAAACTTCGACGCAAACATAGAGAACAGCACCCGCTGCAATCGCAAAGAAGAGAATTGCTAGGCTGTTGGCGAACCAAGTCAGGCCGATGAAAGCGCCGATGATGGTCGGCCCTCCAGCGACCGCTCCAAGTCCCATCATTCGCTTTACATCGAGTTTGTCGCCACCCCGAGCAAGCGGTCCAACAATCGCAATACCTTCGGAAAGGTTGTGAAGTGCGAAGCCGATTATCAGTGACGCTGCCATGGTTGATGCACCAATACTGACGGCGATTCCAACAGCGAGCCCCTCACCCATGTTGTGTAATCCGATTGCAATCGCAATCAACCACGCAAGTGCCTCACCACTCGTCGTGTCTGCTCGCGCACGAATCTTCTCATCGACAAAGACCAACCCGAGAAGCCCGATGGTCAGCCCGAGAATGGCGATGGCGTATCCGGCGAGTGGAGCCAAACCGAGGCCCAGTACATCGAAAATTGTCTGGTCAAGAGCGGGGATTGTACCTGTCGCACTGTCTGCTACCTGCATCGCAGCGATGAAACCGTCAGCCTCCTCAAATGTCTCAGCACCGAGGTCGATCAGCAGGTAAAGTAGGACTCCAACTGTGAAAGAGAGCAGAAATGTCATCCATTTTTCATCGAGTTCACGCAATTTGTTGACGGGTAACATCCCGATGTAAACCGGTATTACGCCGACATAGAGTCCGAGTAAAATCGCAGTCCAAATTATGTCAATCATTTTTTCATCTCCTCAAATTACTCGCAGCACGCCGCCCATGCCTGCCTCCAAATGGCCAGAAATACTGCATGAATATGTGTAAGTTCCCGGCCCTCCAGCGGTCATCAGCCAATCTCCAAAGGTCAGTGAACCAAGAGAAACCGAGGACAATTCGTCGATGACAAGCGTGCCATCCACCAATTGCTGGTTGTGTTCATTTTCAAGCAAATGTCCGCTGACATAGAAGTCATGCGCGTCGTTTGGTCCAGCGTTGATGATACGAAATCGTACCCGTTCACCCTCCTCCAAAGTGACCACCGGCGTCAAAGGAGCAACCCGTCCGTTGATGACTTGGAAAGAGCCCTTTCGGGTAACCTCTGGCCCGACATCCCCGAGGAAAAGTAGCACCTCATGATCGACTACCTCCTCGGTTCCGTCGATGACGATAATGGCGCCATACATCCCACGCTCAATCCCCTCGCCACTTTCGGGAATGGAAAACCCGGTGACAAACGGCTCCTCGTCCATCTCTGCAACACTG
>CAUZUN010000188.1:0-3264 GCA_963583115.1 Candidatus Thalassarchaeaceae archaeon | reverse complement strand
TCGTCGGCTTGCGAGTGCTCATCTGCGAACACTTTCACAAAATAAATCAAAAGCACGAAATCGAGTAGAACGAGGAGTTGCCACCTACTCTGATTCGTATTCCTCAAATCGCCTAACAGGTCGTAAACTACGATTCCGATTGCCGCCAAAGAGACGGAGAGAAGGACCAAGTCACCGGTCTTGACCAGGGGCGCTAACCTCTGCTTCACCGCCTCTGCCTCCTTCAACATCGAAGCGAGCGCCCTCCGCTGAGCCTTTCACCATTCGGGCACCATAGGTGCCCTAGGTGGTAATTTGAAAGAGGTACTGGAGAGGCCGCCAGAGTAACTCAATGATATTATCATCGACACCCAATCGATGAGGTTGATAGCGCGTTCAAGCCCTGTTCAGAAGAGGTCGTCGTCATCATCATCGTCGCCAATATCCATGATGTCGTCGTTCTTCCCTTTGCCTTTGGCTGCCTTTTTCGCAGGTGTAGTTTTGGCTTTCGCAGCCGCTTTTGCAGTCGCTTTCGGTGCCGCTTTCGCAGCCGCTTTCGGGGTCGTCTTCGCAGCGGTTTTCGCAGCCGCTTTTCCAGCCCCGGGCTTCCCATCCTTTTCGGAATTGAGTCGCTTCTCCTTCTCAGCAGCCTCGCGAGCAGCCAACTCTTCTGGGTCTAAGCCTGCTTCAAGAGCGAGCTTGATTCGCCGCTCATCGCGCGCTTTCTTCTCCAACAAACGGTTCTTCGCCCGCTCATATTGTTGCATCATGAACATTGCATCATGCTCAAGCAAAGGTGAATCTGAGATGATTGTGACATCGAGCCAATCGCCATCTTTGGCCAAGAACTCGGCAAGTGGCTCAAACTTAAGGTCGGATTTCTTGATTTGAGTGTAGTGCAACGCATTACCCATGCGATGCTCGACACCTGAAAAGTGACAGAAGAATGTCTTGCCGCCGAGCGTAGAGCGGACTTCATCGAAGAGTTCACCGAAATCTTCGCTCGTCCTCAATCGTCCGTGTCCGCGCGCATGAAGATGAGCCATGTTGAGTACCGGAACGGTTCCTTCGACATGATTGCATACCTCCAAAACCTCCTCCAAGGTTCCCCAAAGTTCCTGCCTCCCACTCGTTTCGACACCGACCAATGCGGGTTTCTCAGTATTGAGCCAAGGGAATGCGACATGCTCCTCCTCGAGTGAGAGGTCACCCCACAATTCGCCTACCCGCTCAACCACGCCCGCCATCACATTTGCAACCCGTTCGTTTGCTGCTGTGCCTCGGGAATATTCCAGATATGGGCCGACATGGAAGGTGATGTGGCGGGCGTTGATGACCTTCGCCGCTTGAATCGCCGCCTCCATCTTTGAGAGTGTGCGGCTCCTCTGCCGATTGTCGCCGAGGAGTTCAGCGTAGTATGGACCATGTAGGTTCATTTCGATGTCCGTCTTGTGTGACAGGACACCCGCCTGCCAGTACTGGTCAAAGTGCTGCGGCTGTACAGTTCGTACTGTTTGAATCTCCATCGCTTCAAGACCCAAAGCGGTGATGTCGTCCATTCCTTCGACGATTGTTCGCCCCTTACACGATAGCGGAACACCCGCCGGACCTAACTTCAATGACCCCATACCATTACCTCCGACCTCCCGGCCGAAACGCTTTGCATTGTTAATGCTGCGCGCATCGCTGCTCCCAATTTCCAGAACAACTCAGCGCACTCTTTCCTCGCACTAGAGTTTTGGATGCTAGACCTTCTTTAACCGCTCGTTCAATCAATCATGTTCAGTCTCTTTGGCATCAGAGGTCTTGCCTCCATCCGCCGAAGTGCCTCGCTACCGGAATCTTCGGGCCGCTAGAACGACAAATAGTGCCAAGAAACCGCCAACTAGAATTTTACTTACCAATTCGCTTCCAACTCCTGCCGGAGGTTCCTCATTCACAGAAAGAATACCATTTACGGAAACATTCTCGATTACCTGAATGTGACCGGTTGACCAGTGAACCTTGACTTGTTTTACCTCAGCATTGGCACCTAGTCCGAAATGAACTATTGAATCGCCGCTGCCGAGGAAGCCATCACCCGCGTAGGGCCGCTGAATCAGTACCTTTCCACTGACTAGTTCGACCTCAACCAACACCCCAATTCCATGAGTGTTTGAGAATTCGCCGTTCAACTTGACCTTTAGGTAGTCATTGCCGGTAACCTGCGCAGCATTGTTCTCCATCAACTTCAGTGGTCCATCAGAAATTCCCAACATGATGTCAATGTCTCCATCTCCATCGTAGTCGGCCATAGATGCACCCATCACCTTGTCATGACCACCCAAGCCGACCTCCGTTGTGATATCTGTCAATACACCATCACCATCGTTTCTGAAAAGTGTATTCTCTTGAACTGAGATGAAGGTGTTAATTCGCCCGCCACCAAAAAAGAGGTCGAAATCACCGTCCAAGTCGTAGTCCAACCAGTGGCAATCCCAGTTCACAACTGCCGTCTTGTTGTCATCGAGGTGGATTTCGGCATCGGACAGCTTCTCGAACTTGGAACCATCATTGCGCCAGATGTAGTTTGGTCCGAAGTTGGTCTGGCAGAGGTCAAAGTCGCCGTCACCATCGTAGTCAGCCGCGTGCGTACCCATTCCGGTGCCCGGAAGTGTCATCCCCACATCTGAGGTAACTATGGTGAAAGTGCCATCCCCATTGTTTTCGTAGAGGGGAGATACACCGAAGTCAGAGGCGATGAAGAGGTCCTCCCAGCCGTCGTTGTTGTAGTCAAACCAAACACCCGCCCACGAGATTCCTGTGCCAGCACCCGAGAGTCCAAGCCCACTTTGGATAATCACTTGTGCAGAGGGAGAAGTCGGCCCCGTGCCATGGATGGTGACTTCTTCGCCGAGGGCGGGAATGAAGTCTTCAGAGGGGTTGAGGTCTTGGCCAGAGACTCTTCCAGCCTCGATGGTCTGGTCGCTGAACTCAGGGACGCCATCGCCATTGCTATCACCATCGTTTCGGTAGAGAATGTTTGTTTCGGAGCGAACTTGGAAATCTCGTTCGTCTACAATTCCGACATTGAGCGAGTAAAGGTCGAGGTCACCATCGTGGTCGTAATCCGCCCAAAGTCCATTGCTTGAGTGGCCCGGATTCCCGACTCCTGCGAGTGCGGTCACATCTGTGAAGGTACCATCTCCATTGTTTTGGAACATGATGTTGTCCTCACCGTCAGTGCCATCAGTAACATTTTCGAAGTTGGCAAAGCCAAAGTTGGAAATATAGAGGTCAATATCA
>CAUZUN010000187.1:0-3271 GCA_963583115.1 Candidatus Thalassarchaeaceae archaeon | reverse complement strand
TAATGGGACCTTTCGCCTACCTATTCCGAACACCAACATCCGCCTTCCTTACCTGTTAGGTGGAGAGCGCTTCGCTCTGACCTCGAGTCCACGGGTACCCGGAATCATCGGAGTGGTAACACTACTATTCTCAATCTCGCTCTCGCTCTGGTCACAGGCATCAACGCCGTTTACAGACTACAATGTGTGGTGCATCACCACGAGTGGGGAGGCGTACAGTTCCTGTCTAGGGATGACCGAAAGCACTCTGCTGCGAGTTGATGGCTTCAGCCGTCTGCTCGAGATTGTATTCTATGGTGCACTGATGCTGACCGGAGTTGCAACTTGGAGCCGAGTTCCAGCAACTCCTCGAAACTTGATTCACGCGGAGAAACTGATTGGACGCCATGAGGATGACAGAATCCAGCAACTCTTGGATAATCGCCGACAGGTCGATTTCCATCTGCTCTTGTTGATGGTCGCTCTTGGCATGTCAGTCGTCGCATTGGCCCAAGACCTGTTTGTACTGTTCGTCGGCCTTGAATTGGCAAGCCTCGCAATCTATGTCTTGGTTGCCTTCATGAAAGAGGAAAGTGCGGGTCCAGAAGCCGGGATGAAGTATTTCATCGTCGGCTCAGTATCTTCAGCAATCGGTCTCTACGGACTTTCACTGCTCTATCTGTGGAATGGTAGTTTGGAAATTTCCTCGCTTGCAGCAGGTTGGGCTGCGATGGAATCCAACGACCCGCTGGCGCTGGTCGGACTCGCATTTGTTCTCGTAGTGATTGGCTTCAAGGTCAGCGCAGCACCCTTCCACTTGGCAACACCAGACGCATACGCAGGCGCACCAGCACCGATTTCTGGAATGTTGGCAACCGCCTCCAAGGCGATGGGCTTCGTCGTCCTTCTACGAGTTCTCATCACAATCACGATGCCTGAATCCGGCTCAGCGTTCTGGGTTGGAACAATCGGAATCATCGCAGCAGTCTCAATGACTTGGGGTAATCTCGGAGCGCTTTCAAGCGACAATCCTAAGCGAATGTTGGCATATTCTTCGGTAGCACACGCTGGCTATCTTTTGGCAGCCGTTGCAGCCCTTGGAGTCAACAGCAGTCGGGGCGGAGACCACGACATTTCACAACTGATTGTTGCAGCGATGCTCTTCCATCTCGTCGTCTTGGTACTCTTCAAGTTGGGCGCATTCCTTGTCATCACGATGCTCGAGACCGAGGGTCGGGGAAGCAGGATTGAGGATTTGTACGGTTTGGCGAAGCGGGAGCCGCTAATCGCGCTGGCAATGATTGTCTTCATGCTCTCATTGGCAGGAGTCCCGCCACTCTCAGGATTCCTCTCGAAGTTGCTTCTGGTCAGCGGAGTTGTCGACGCTTCAGTGCACCACACGATGACTTTCGAGGATGGCGTAATCGCTGCGGCACGCTCACTCCACTGGGTGTTCTGGCTCGCCCTGCTGGTCTTCCTGAACAGCGCACTATCGCTCTTCTACTACCTCCGAGTTGGCTGGGTAATGTTCTTTGAGGAGCCTCCTACGAAACGCCGTATGGCCTACGCTCCATTCCTGAGAATTGCAATCATGTGCTGTTTGCTGGGAACCGTTGCGTTTGGAATCGGCCCACTTGCTGACCATCTCATCACATTGGTGAGTAATGCTGCGGAAGCATTCCTCCAAACATGAGTGGCCTGTTTGGCCACTCATTCGCTGTTATTGGCGATGAGAATCGAGACCGCTGCTAAATTTTCAAGCGGTATGATGTGGGCGCGGGAGTAGAGTCTCTTTTCTGGGTCATCGACATTTCGGCGAGAGTGTTTTTCGTCAGCATCCCTAGTTTTCTTGACCGCTTTCCAGAGTTCCTTTGTCGGAGCGACATAGATTTTCTCGGAATTCACCATCACCCACCAGTTGGCGGCCTTCCGAGCCAAACCGAAGCCTGACGGGTGCCAACGGCTCTCCCTATCCTTGCGCTGCTCCAGTTCGAGATAGTGGGCGCCGGTTTCCAGTGAGAGTTCATCAAATCGAATCGCTATCTTACTGCCGTCTGGAGCGACCATGTCCCATCCAGACTCTTTGTTGGCACCATCGAGATGAGTCCAACCCATTCGCTCTGCTATCGCCAGCTCACGCTCTAGAATTGAATCGCTCACGCCTCTCCCCGATGGCGAGAGGACGGTGGTGGATTTGAGGGGCGCGCCGCGCACAGTCCCCCCAATTTCCACCAATTCCACCTCAATTTATCCAATCTCAATGGTCAATTCAACAGCCAATTCCCCTCAAACCGTTTTTAGGGGGTCGGCAGGTCGAGCGAATCAATGGGAAGACGCCGTGAGGAAATCGTAGACGAGGAACTGCTCGCCCGCATGGAACAGGGCGGCGATGTCAAGATTCGCGTTAAGACGCCAAATGAGCGTGTTAACGAAATGTTCGCAATCGCTGACCAGATTCTAGGTGGCCGTCGAATCCGTGCAATCTGCGCCGACGGCGAGGAGCGACTCGCCCGAATTCCGGGCAAGATGCGACGCCGACAGTGGGTACGCGAAGGCGACCTAATCATCCTGCAACCATGGGACTTCCAACCATCAAAAGCGGATGTCAAAATGCGCTACACAAAAACGCAGGCTCTCTATCTCTCCAGAAAGGGTGTGCTACCAGAGATTGTCGACATCTTCGGCATGGGCAAGGATGACTCCACCACAGACGCAGATGATATTTGGGCGAGCGGCTCAGCAGATGACGAACCCGCCCAAAAGGCTCCTTCCGCTGACAAGGCGAGTGAAGACGCGGCTTCTTCGGCAGACGATTCTTCCGAATCTGGCGACGAGTCGTGACCAACCGAGGGGATTCAATAGCTCGTAAGCGAGGCGGCAAAAGCCGGTCCGACGAGCGTGAATGGACCGATTTGATGGATGCGAAGGCCGCTGACCTTGAATCGAATCCAATCGACATCGATGGTCCAGCCCCAAAACCGACTGAAGTTGACGGCGACCCTTCTGAAGGGGCGTGGGCAGAACAGGAGGAGGATGAGTTTGGGATGGACGAGCGGCTGGATGCTCTGGACCGGGCCGGTGAGAGTTTCCACTGGATGAAGGAGAGACGGTTTAGGCGAATGTTCCGCGAAATCGAAGGCCAGTTGTCAGGTGTCCTCGGCAAGGGTGGCTACGACTGGGTTGACCGGCGGGTCTTCGACCAGGTGTTTGACCAGTCCACTCTTATGGCGGTTTACAAGTTGATGAATAAGGGTCATATCGACACTTTGGATTGGCCGATTGCGCGCGGAAA
>CAUZUN010000186.1:0-3278 GCA_963583115.1 Candidatus Thalassarchaeaceae archaeon | reverse complement strand
ATGAGGAGGAATAACTCTGTCAGTTACACTTCTCATAGTTTCCGAGCCGGACATCGCCTCAACCATCCAAGGTGACGCACTGCTCGCCCGCGGGGGGTGGGAAGAAACCCAAACTGTTGAGGGTGGAAAGGCTTGGGCTCACGAAACTGCGGCGGTTCACTTGTGGTGGTTCGGTGAGCGAGTTCTTTGGCAAGACAGACTCGACGAGCGCTACGAAAGTG
The DNA here is from genome assembly GCA_963583115.1 of Candidatus Thalassarchaeaceae archaeon. GTDB lineage: Archaea > Thermoplasmatota > Poseidoniia > Poseidoniales > Thalassarchaeaceae > MGIIb-Q1. The sequence goes on along the minus strand of CAUZUN010000186.1, from coordinate 3,057 downwards.
GCTCAGGGGTTGAGGTGTCAGAAGTCATTTTCCTGACGCGGCACTCTGCAGCAAGTGGCCGGCCAAGTTTGACTCTCCATGTAATTGGGGTGCCTGGCGAATCACCTGTCGGAGAGGAAGCGAAGTTTGGTGGAATCAAAGGCGAAGTGGTGCTTCCAAATCCACGCTTTGCCGCATGGTTCCGGCTGATGTCCGAAGCGGGTGAGAGGCACGGCCTGATTCCCGAGTTTGAGATGACGATTGAGACGACTCATCACGGACCTTGTCTGTCGGTGCCGACCATGTTTATCGAAATCGGTTCGTCGGAATCCCACTGGGACAGGCGAGACGCAGCTGAGGCGTGGGCTGATGTCATGGCCGATGGGCTTGGGCTCGCTGGTGGTGAGCAACATTCTGGTGATGGCTCCGCGGCCGGTGGTATCGGCGATTGGAATTCACTCGATGAAGAATCACGCGCCGCTGCGAAGGTGATGATTGGAATCGGCGGAGGCCATTACGCTCCGCGGCATACCGATGTTCTTCGCAAGACCGACTGCTGGGCAGGCCACCAAATTGCAGGCTATGCACTTGAGATGGAGAAGCCGGAGGACCCAGAATGGGACTCAATCACTGGAGAACTGCCTTCAGGCCAGTGGAATCACTCGATGAGAGTCTGTGTAGAGAGCACGCGAGAAGCCTTTCCCGGGGGTCAAATCATTGCTCATCTCGACCGCAAGTCGTTCAAAGGATGGCAGCGGCAAGCGATTATCAGACTCTGTGCCGAACTAAATCTGCCTATTGGGAGAACAAAGGACTTTCTTTGATTAGAATATTCGATATTTCAATAATTCAACGGTGAAAGGCCATCGGTAATCGTCAAAGGATTGACGCGACTTTAAATCAAACAGGGTGAACTACGGTTGGGTCTGTTCGGTAGCGTCGTAGTTCGGGTTTTACCCCTCATGCCTCGCTTCTTGGTTGGGATTGTGGCAAAGCGCTATGTGGCAGGCGACAGCCTAAACACAGCACTCACGGTGATGAAGAATCTGGGCGCAAAGGAGGGCTGTTCATTCACAGTTGATGTTCTCGGCGAAGAAATCTCAAGCATGGATGAGGCGCAGTTTTTCGTGAACGAATATAATCAATTAATCGAGGCAATCGCAGAGCACAACCTCGACGCAAACCTCTCAATAAAACCGACAGCCTTCGGTCTTCTAATCGATGAGGCGAAGGCCTACGAGAACATGGAAGCACTACTCAGAAAGGCGGCAGGACACGGAATTTTCGTTAGGTTGGACATGGAGGACCACCGCGTCACCCAAGCGACAATCGATGTTGCCCTCCGAATGCACGAGAAGGGAATTACCAATGTCGGCACGGTCCTACAGGCTCGGCTACACCGGACGCCCGACGATGTGCGGGCCATCAGTGAGGCCCTCGGTTCAGACGCAGATTTCCGAATTTGCAAGGGAATTTACCTTGAGCCTGAAGAGATTGCCCACACGAAATATCGGCCAATCAACGCCGCTTTTTCCGAATCACTTTCGCTGATGCTCGACTCAAACTCCTATGTCGGGATAGCCACCCACGACAAACCGGTCGTTCACGATGCGCTCGAACAACTCCGTGCGCGCGGAATGACTCCAGAAGGCCCAGACCCGAGAGAGGGAGCAGGAGAAGCCCGCGCAGGAAAGGGTCCGGGGTACGAATTTCAGATGTTGCTCGGAATCAAAGGGCAGATGCGTCGAAAGTTGCGAAACGCGGGTCATCCGGTTCGTATTTACATCCCGTATGGGAAGCAGTGGTACGAATACGGGATGCGGCGGCTGAGAGAGAATCCCGATGTGGCGGTTCATATCACCAAGGCTTTCTTGTTGCCGTGGACTAATCGGCGATAGATTTCCTTCAAGGCTCACGGTCACTGCGTTGGAAGTTTGACTGCCGAACTCTTTCTAGATGGTCTTCACGGCCCTCGTAATTTTGGCCTTTCCAGCGACCCCGCTCCTTTCGGTCTCGCTCTTCCAACTCCCATTCACTCTGAGGTTTGTGGAGAAAGATTCGGCGGATTTTTCTGGCCGCCAATTTTCCGTTAAGTCGACGGCCTTGTCCGGTGTGCAGGGCCCGAATCCACCACTCTTGACCCTCGTGAGTGTACATGTTTCCGCAACAGAATTCGCGGTCCGGCTCGCAGATGATGGAATCTGAGTAGGAATATTCGCCGTCAGTGAAGGTCATCTTGACCATCACTCGGTCTTTGCGAACTGCCCAGACAACATTGACATCAGTTGCTGCTGCTTTCTTTGAAGAGGTGGCATTTCCCATCTCGAGCCGGGTGACTTCCCACTCTGCATTGTCGTATTCGAATTCGTCCCCGATGGTGAACTGCTCATCTCCATCGACTTCGATTAGTGCTCTGTAACTGTCGGCGCCTTCTGAAAGGGTGAAATTCACCTTGATCGCCTTTGGAGGGCGGATTAGAATGGTGTGGACTTTCGAGCATTTTTCGCAGCGAACCAGATGGTCGGCTCCGGTTCCACGCTCAGTTGTGCGTAGAATTTCGTGACTCTCCTCGGTACCGCAACCGGGGCAGAGAGCGACATTCGCTATCTCCTCGGAAACCTCCGCAGAAACCTCCTCGGAAACCTCCTCGGAAACCTCCTCGAAAACCTCCTCGAAAACCTCATCGGAAATCTCCTCGGAAACCTCCTCCCTCACTTCCTCGGAGTCCTCCATGATTGCGGGCGAGCACCCATCCCTCTTCAAGGCAACCCTTCGGGTGAAACTTCGCAGTGGCAAGGCTTGAACCGGAACCCATAGCAGCGAGGCTCATGGAGAGTGGCGAGAGTGAAGACCCTCAACTCGGAGAGAGTGAAGAGAGCGAAGACCCTCACCCACTCGACGAGATGCTCTCAAAGTCGGATGACCTCATACGAGGAGAACCTCAAATCTCAGTCAATATCGGGGCACAACTCAAACACATGGACCTCGAATCTCTTCCGCTGACTGTACGCAGGCGGATTCGTGATGTGGCGGCCCGAAAACGCCCTCAAACGGTGGTTGAGGTTGGCGCTGGAATCG
>CAUZUN010000185.1:0-3279 GCA_963583115.1 Candidatus Thalassarchaeaceae archaeon | reverse complement strand
GAGCACATCGTCCTGAACGATGCCCGTCGCCTTTGCAATTTTGTTGGCGAGCGCCTCCTTCTTGACAGTACCCGGCCCAATCCGGAGCCACCGCTCGCACCAATTCGTCACAGCCTCATGAGTCCCGGTAAGAGGCAACGCGATACCATTGATGACCGCCATTCCAATCGTCATCTCCATCTTCATGTCCTTCAGATAGTTGCGTTTTCCACGCACTATCCAAGCGCCACGCGCCAACGCCTCGCCAGTCTCGGCGGTCTTGGAAACTTGCGTCGGTTCCACCCAGAATGCAGTCGCCGCGGCACCGCCACTAGACCACCCGCGGCTCCAAACAACCGCCATCTGTGCAGCATCGTTGCGAATCCTGTCATCGAATTCCTCTGCTTCAAGAGTCTGGCTGAGCCGAAGTGCGGGTACGCCATCGGGAAGCCCGGGCATAGGGTGGGGGTCTTCTTCGAACCCTTCCTTGAGTTTCAGCGCGCACGACGGAGCGCCATGGAGGTCCGCATGGAAATAGAGGTCCGGCCGCGTCAGATGCTTGTTCACCACCGTGTCATTTCCTTTCGCATCCTTGCCGCCAATCAAGAGATGTCCATCACCTACGACCGCCCAGCGATGTTTTTCAAGCCACAATTTCTTGCTTCGCTTCGTGACATTAAGTCGACCCGCAGCCTCATCTTTCGAGCGCCGTTTTTCGACCCGCGACATCTCCTCTTGGGTCTTCTCAAGTGCTGCCTTCGCGCCAACCGATTTCTCCTTCTGCTTACGCCCTGCGTCAAAGTACCGCTGCGCGTTCTGGTGAACCGATTGGTCGAGATGCAGTTCGATTCTGGTTCCCGGCTCGTTGTCCTCGTCGGGTAGGTACACCTTCATTCGGCGTAGGGCGGGGTCGATTGACTCAATCCACTCGATGCCGCGAAGTTGGTTCCGAACTTCGTCCCAACTAGATTCTTCGACTGCTGCCAAAGTTTGGATTATCAGTTGCTCGACATGTGTCCATTGATTCTGGATCGCCATACCGAGAGCCTGTTGCGCCTCGCCTTTGGCGATGAATCGTGAAATTGCTTGCTCCTGTTGAGATGCCCGTCGCTCTAGCGTGCTGCCAGGGTCCTTCGCCTCCTGTTCTCCAAGGACTTCGACCGCTCGCTCATGTTCGCGGCGGGCCAGAGCGGTCGAGTCGTGGCCGCCTTTCCAACCGTCTACCGCTTCGGCGAGAGTATCGAATTTCTCGATGAACTTTCCTTCATGGTTTGGAAGTGTGAATGGGCCAACCTCTTCGGCGTGCTCCTCAAAGACCGCGTCGCGAGCGAGTGGGTTGTCACCAGCAGCGGCGAGGCCTGCCTTTGCGGCGTGTGACATTACAGAAATTCCGCCTGAGCCAGAGTGTAACTCGTCGGTAAGCGAGCGAAGCCCAGCGAGTACCAATGCCACCTCCGCCTCTGTCAGGCCAGCAGCCAGTTGGGCACCGTCGATTTCTGCTCGGGTGCATACCGCCTCAGCATAGACTCCGGCGAGATTGGCTCTGCTGGCAAGTGTCCGCACAAGGTCGGCGTCACTTTCCGAGAAGAGTTTTGTCAGTGTGGCCTCATCGAGTTCCCGCGGGTCGATTTGGGCTGGTGGGAACTCGTATTTCTCTCCCCGCTTGAGTGTCCGCTTGGCATACTTTACGTTGGTGAGGGGTTGGATAATCACTCCCTCTTCATCGAGCAGTAGGACATTCCCATCTCTGAACATCTCTATCACTAGAGAGACGACTCCTACTCGAGTATCGAAATCGAGTGTGAGAATCCGGTCGAAGCCGTGTTGGCGCACATCCGTCAGTCGGCAGTTCATCAGGTGTTTTCGCAACAGCATCGAGAACGGAGAGGGGTTGGACGGCATCGGGCGGTCCCTGCGAGAGAGGTAGATTCGCTTGCCGCGCACGATAACGAGGTCGATTTGTGACGCCTCCTTCGGATTTAGACGCAGAATCACTTGTTCCCAGTGAGGATGGTACGATTTTCGCGCCCTCGCGCCGATGAACGGGCGCAACTCGGCAGCGATTCTCGCCACATCGAAGCTCGTCATCTGACCTCGCATGGGTATCCCTCGGAATCTCCGCGGTCACTGCCCTTCATCAAGTTCGCCTACGGAATTATCCACCGTTTCATCCATACTAACGCTGATAGGGGGGCCCATTATCGTGGAATCATGGCAAGCACCCTAATTCTAGGATTGGTAGTAGTCGGAATCGTATTACTGCTGATTCTGTTCTGGATTTTCTCAGCATACAATCGAATGGTGGACCTGCGTGAGGAGGTCAAGAACCAGTACCAGAACCTCGAAACCCAGATTGGGGTTAAGGATCAGAAGATTGCGTTAGTCGAAGACACCGATCTCGCACAACTCGGACTTGAGAGTTCGATATACGATAAAATCGTGAATGCGCGAAAGTCGTTCGCCAAGGCAAAGAGCACTCAGGCTCCAGCGGAACTAATGGCTGCAAATGCCTTGATGGACAGCGTGATTCCACAACTACTGGCCTTTGCCGAGGACAACCCGCAACTAACTTCTCACAATGTTCTCGTCGCTGGACTTGAAGAGGGTGTCCACGCTATTTCGAAGATGGCGAGCGAGGTCGAGGAGTACAACCAGTCGGTCAAGAACTACAACACCGTGATTCAGATGTTCCCCACGGTCCTCATTGCGAAGATGTTGGGCTTCTTGATGGCTGACATGTTTGACATCTACACTCGTGAGCAGGTCGAGTTCATGTTCGACCGCCGCGCCAGTCTCGGCAGTTTTGTGGAATCGGAGAAGTCTGATGCCGACAAGAGGACTGAGGCACTAGAGGACGAACTGGCAGCAGTGGAAGCCGAGGCTGAACTGATTGCTGCCAAGGCGCGCCTCGCGGCTCTGAAAGAGCAGGTTGAGGACTAGAGCGACATCACCATCACGATGAGTGTCGTCATTATCAGAAGCGTAGCCCCACCGAATCTGTCGATTCCTGACGAGCGAGCCTTCAGAACCCCCAACTCCGTTCCCTTGCTAATCATCGCATGCCGTCGCGGCGCATCTTCTCCCACGGCAACGAGATTGTGATGCAGTCTGCTCGCGTTCTCCGACACCATGCCCCGCAATTCATCGACATCAGTTCTATTCTTGATTCGAGCCATCACATAAACGGGGTCTCCGATTTTAAGGCCGTGAAGAACCCAACTATGTTCCATGACTTTTTCATTACGACCAGCTCTGTAGGGTGGGTTGCCCGGTTTGCTTCCTGGCTGGTTTCGGGACGAC
>CAUZUN010000184.1:0-3281 GCA_963583115.1 Candidatus Thalassarchaeaceae archaeon | reverse complement strand
CGAGACGATGAGGGCGTCGGCCAGCCCACGGTGCCAGCAATCCATAGCCTCCCTTTCCAGCATCCAGTCTGGGTCGGCAGGGAATGCGTGCTTGACCCCGACATCCGCTAGGATGGCAATCGGAGTATCCCCATCAACCCCACAGCGAAGTGATTCGCGGAGGCGGAGGGTGGCTGCAGCGTTTCCGTCGATGAGACCCTGGTCAGTCATCATGGAGCCGATGTGGACATTTATCCGGATGAAGCGGGCGCCGGTTGCGGCTGCGATGGATAGCGCGGCAGCAGCGTCGTTTCTCAGGACATTGACTCCCACGGGTGAGTCTATCTCCTCGACTATTCGATGGATAATTCTGGACATTGCCGCGATGGTGACGGGCTCGACGGCCGTGGCGTGGAAGGGCGCATCCCCGAAATTTTCGACCATGATGGCGTGGACTCCTCCCGCCGCAAGGGCTCTCGCGTCTGCGAGGGCTGCTGCTTCAACCGCATCGAGGTCACCGGCGAACCGTGGTGAGCCGGGGAGTGGTTGCAGATGGACCATCCCGATGATAGCCCGTTCGGGGAGGCCGAGGGGGATATGAGGGGCTCCCTGAACCATGTTCACTCCTCCATCAACTTCGCCCAGAGGGTGGTGTCAGCCTCGCCGTTGGCGACCAGTTTCTCGATGGTGGCAACCGTCTCTTGAGCGAGGTGGTGTTCAATTCCTTCAGTCTCTATATGCGCCTGTTTCTCTGATATTCCGAGCATCGTCAAGAAGTTGACTAAGACGCCGTGACGGTGGCGCATCCATTCTGCGTGAGAACGGCCCCGCTCGGTGAGAGTTACCGGCCGGTAGCGTTGGTATTGCACCCAGCCATCCGCCGCCATGCGCTGAAGCATCTTTGTGACAGTTGGTCGGGTGACTGCGAGGTGCTCAGCGATGTCCATCACCCTCGCTTCTCCTCTGGCAGAAATCAATTCATGAATCACCTCAAGATGGTCCTCGAAGCGGACTGAAACCGCGCCTGCGCGTGCGACCATTTCGGCAGCGTGGGCGCCTTTCAGCGCATCGAGCCGTGCCTCATCATTCGTCACAATTTCACCTGTCATTGTCAGCAATCACTTAATTTTGGCATCCCGCTCCGCAACAAGCCATGACCAGCAGCGCGAAATCCCGTCCTCAATAGATACAGAGGCTGACCATCCAAGCGCAGAATTTGCAGCAGTAACATCGGGAACTCGCCTCGCAGAGTCACCGGGGTGTGACCCCTCATGGACCATGCCAAATTCCGAACCACTGATTCGCAAACACACCTCTGCCAAATCGTTCAAACTGACCTCCTCGGTTGAGCCGAGATTGAATGATGCTCCTTTGAGCGAAGAGCCATCCAACCCCTCATCGAGTTCGCCCGCAGCCACGATTCCATCAACTAGGTCAGCGACCCAAGTGAAGGAGCGAGTTTGAGTTCCATCGCCATGTACTTGAAGAGGTTCCTCCCTGATGCAACGGTTGAGGAAAATTGCTGCAACTTGACCGTAATCATCGCCTTTCAATCGGGGGCCGTAGCCGTTGAATGGCCGAATGATTCGAGCATCCAAACCGCGCTCACGAACGGCAAACTGGAGCAGAACTTCACCCAAATATTTGCTCGCACCGTAGGAGTGTCGAAGGTGAAAGTGGGGGCTTGGGAATAGTGTGGGACTAGTTTCGGAGAGGGGCATATCGGGCTGTTCGCCGAACGCTTCTGGGCTGCTTGTGAAAACAAGTCTAGAGCCTAGATTAGTGGCGAATTTTGAGACCGTTCGTATCGTATCGAGATTCACTCTGACGACCAAATCCGGCCGCTCATTGAAATACCGTGTACCGTTGATTGCTGCGAGATGAAATATGCAGTCGACACCATGCATTTTCTCTTCAGCCCGCTCCAAAACTTCGATTTTCGCGCAGTCACCCATCACTAGATGATAGTCGGGCATCCCTTTGCAGTCCTCCAAGTTTGCCTTCTTTCCGCGAAACATGTTGTCCACGGCACAAACTGTGTGACCGCGGGAGAGAAGTGACTCGCAGAGATGGCTTCCAAGAAAACCCGCTCCGCCGGTTACGATGCATCGCATGAAGCGCGGAGGGGGCTCTCGTCTATCACAAATGGGGCGCGTAGTTGTTGCGCATATGAGGAAAGAAGAGGGCTTTTTCTTGGATGGCCTTTTTCTTTGTGTATGGAGCGCAGATGTCAGTCCCTTCACAGGGATGACCGCTGAAGAACTGAAAGATTCACAATACCATTTTTCAGAGTCATTTCTATTTCATCACCGCTGTTGATAGCGAGGCACGGGTCTTGGTCGAAGGCGTGAGCGTAAGGCACATCGAGAAGAGAGGCGGCGGGTAGAGTCAGTGGGCAGACATCTCGGTTGACAATCGCTTTTGGCCCCTTGCCGGTGTAAATCAGACCCATCAAAACGAACGGCGCGACGGTCGAGCCCGAACCCTTTGGATAGATGAGAATCGTATCCTCGATTGCAATCCCGTCTAACGGATGGCCTGGCTCTTCGACGACTCCTGTGTCGCGGTTGACATAGCCAAGATAGGTGATTGGGACATCGGTGACCAACGCCTTGCCGACAACCTTCCATTCGGCCTGGCTGCTCAATCCCTCCCCGGTTAGTTCGCACTCCCCCTGTTGCTGGGTCTTCCCGGTCGCGTGCGGTTTTGCCGCTTGGTTTCCCAAAATTGGGCGCTCCCGAGTTTCCAGAGTTGGGTCGAATGCGTGGGCGACGCATTCGTGGATTGTAGCGACTGAAGTCGGCATTCGATTTAGCCCACTAGTTAGGTAGTGTTCCGCTTTGAGCGAGTTAGTCAAAATGTGGTTGTACTTTGTTCGATTGTATGGGGTGACTTCAGGGCAGGTATCCCTCAAGACAAGAGTCCCTGCCTCTTCTAGCAATTCGATTGTGCCGTCGGCTGCTGCCAAGTCGTAGTTGTGGCCGCTGGTGAAGAGCCACAGCCGCTGGTCTGGAATTCGTTGACCCAATTCCATTCGGCCGCGGACTTCAGCGGCAGTGGAGCGGATTTCACCCAATCCCGCTTGAGGACAGCCGATGACTACTAGGTCGACTTGGCCGGAAGGGGCGAGTTCAGAGTAGCGAGAGACGAGTTCGGATTTGGTGAACCGGAGTTTGCCTTCGTAGCCCGAACCGGTGCCCATCGGGGGCGCTTCGGTGTGGCCGTCAGCCCAGAGCATTGGGCAACCGTAGTTTGCAGCGGCTGCGGTAAGCGCTTTCTTCATCTCGAACGAAGCCCATTCG
>CAUZUN010000183.1:0-3287 GCA_963583115.1 Candidatus Thalassarchaeaceae archaeon | reverse complement strand
GAAGGGGCTGTCGATTGACTTCACCTCGACGCTGGGCAGAGATGAGCATCCCGAACGGCAAGATGGCAGAAATCAGGTCATCTATCGGACTCCGCTCTGCACGACGGAAAATCCGGCTGATTGTGGCGCTCAAAAGGACCAAGTTGAGATTCAATTCACTGTCGGGTACGGCTTTTTGATCCAAGAAATCACACCCTACCTGTTCGGTGGACTGGGGGTCATTCTCCTGCTCTTCATGTTGCGGATGAGAAAGCGAAAACGGAAACAGCAGATGCTCGACGACCAGAGACTTCTCGTCAAGTCAAAAGATGTGAATACACATGCCGTAGAAAGGGAATTACTCGGTCTTCCCCCGTTAGGTGCCGCGGGCGGTATTGGTGGCTTTGGGGGCGGTGGCGACGGTCTCATCGGTGGTGGTGCCGGTGGAACTGGTGGCGCGGCTGGCGGTGGAAGTGCCAGTGGTGACAATGCGTGGTTCGATGGGCTCGATGTCGATTCAGAAGATTGGTAACCAGCCGCCGTAGCGGGCCGTAGAAGTGGATAGAATCAGATTTTCTCAGTTCGTTGGATCTTCTCGTTTCGTCAAATTTTTCTCATTTCGTCGTGTAACAGCCGTGTTAGTTGCGCGTAAGCGTTGGAACACTCCGCCATTCCGTAACGGTGGAGTGCCTCTTGCCAGCATTTGATTCTCTGGCTCTTTTCGAGTCGCCCTCGCCAATACCAATGAGTTGCTGAGAGCCTGCGAGCCGCTGCCGTGCCAAGGTCAATAGGCGACGAGACCTGTTCTAGAGATTGGCCCGATTTTGATTCCTCATTCTCAAATTCATGGCGTACCAGTAGTAGTCCGAGTGCTGTCTTTCGAAGCGGATGGCGAGTTCGTGAAATTAGGCTGCGAATTCGGGTCGCATCACCCCCCAGAGAGAGAGCAGCGCGGGCAGCCAATTCTTCGATGAGTGGGTCATCTGTGTCTGCGGTTGCGGCTAGGTCAGCACGAATTTGGGCGGCGGAGGCGGCATCATTTTCGTCAAGAGCGAGTGAATGCCGCATCGCGGCGATTGTCACGAGCGCAGCCTTACGTCTGGTGGAGTCGAGTTTGGCTGGGCTGTAGGAAGCGAGTGCGTCGCCGATTGATTTTCGCTCCTTCTCGTCAAGTGGTCCCGGCAACCGGTCATCATATCGAAGAACCAGTGAGTTGAGTCGGATTCTAGCAGCGCGTGCTGGGTCAGCGGTTTCTAGCGCCTCACTTTCCAACTTCTCAGCCTCTTCGTAGCGGCTTCGCAGTCTAGCGATTCTCGCTGAGAGCAGGGCCCAATCGACCTCATCTCTCTCCGATTCAGGAACCTCATCCATGACTTTCTCAGCAATCTCACCTTCACCTCGCTCGATCGCTATCTTCGCAGAGAGCATCTTCAGTCGATGGGCGCTCGGCAGCGCTCGGATGGCATCATCGATTATCGCCGCAGTCGCAGCCGAATCGATGCTCAGCATTCCATCAATTCCCGACTCCATTCGCTCGACCAATTCTGCCGCCTCCGATTCTTCAGCCGCTTGAATGAGATGGTGAGCCTCATGGATTCGAGCGGCGGGTTCTGAACGGCTTTCCCAGTGGCTCGCTGCGGCTGAGTGAATTTGCTTCGCTTCCTCATCGCTCCACATCGTTCGCCTAACATTGCGAATCAAGTGTTGCAACTCGAGAGATTCGACGCTCCACCTCAATAGTGCAGCTTCATCGAGTGGCGCCACTCCTTCATCGTTGGAGAGTTGTTCAGCGTAGAGAGGTCGAGGTGCGGCTGCCAACTCGTCCATTGTTGCTAGCGCGTCCGATTCAAGCCGCTCAATCACATCACTTTGGATGAATGCCTGAATCCTGTCATCAGCCTCTGGCAGCGCATCGCCTGGCTCCCACAATTTGAGTGCGAGAGGGTGGCCGCCAAGCGCCTCCACAACTCGCTCGCAGACCTCGTCATCCAAATCCTCGGGCAGCAGCGAGCGAGCCGCTTCCGCCTTGATCTCATCGACCTTCAACACCTCGCCGGCATCGATGGGCGAAGGGGCCCTACAACCGATTGCAAGTGTGATTTTATCATCTTCCGCAGCCCCGTTCAGCAGAGCGTAAATTGCTTCTTGGTGCCTCGAATGGACCGACTGTAACTCATCGACGACAAGCAGTGTCTTCTCAGGTAGGCTTCGCAACGCCGTCAAGGCGGCCGAGCCATCCTTAGGAGCATCTTTGCCATCCAGCAATTCACTCATCAGCCGCCCAACATCATGGTGCGCTTCCACCGTAGCCCAGCGAACATTCCAGCCAGCCTCACAAGCACTTTCGGCAAATTCCCGCAAAAGTGAGGTTTTGCCAATTCCGGGCAATCCTACCAGTTGAATCGTAGCACCCGGACTGATGGCATCGATGAGTTCTGCCAACTCGTCATCACGGCCGTGTAATGCCACTAGACTAGGCACAATCCCAAGAATTTCTCCGACCGGCTTCCCGACCTCTGCCTCGACGGGCGCGAGCGTCTCGGCAATCTGCCTCCCTTCGTCGGTCAGATGAATCACCGACCTCTTCCGGTGACCGCCCCCGATAACATGCGCTTGGCGCGTGAAAACCAGCCCTCCACTTTCCATCGCTTTCAGTGGCGGATTCAACGCCGACCTGACAACCCCGAGAGCGTCAGCCAACCCGGGAAGGGAGAGCCCGCGAGGAACATCCCAAGCATCTTCGAGAGCCTTTGGAAAAGTAGCGAGAACCCGCAGAAGTCGCGTCTGTGACTCGGGGAACACGGAGCCCGAGAGGAGGCGTGGGTTCATGGCCCTTCACCCCGACCGTTTGCCCGCATGCCGGTGGATTCCTCGAAGTTGCATCTTCCCAAAGGTCCCGGTGTCTACCTCTTCAAACGAGCCGATGGAAGGGTGCTTTACATTGGGAAAGCGACAGTTCTGAAAGAGAGAGTGCGCTCCTATTTCGTAAAAAATCCAGACCGAGAAATGATTCCGACATTGGTGACTGAAGCAGACTTCATCGACTGCATTTTGACGCCGAATCCACGAGAAGCACTGACTTTGGAAAGAGAATTGATTCGCCGCCATAAACCTCGATTCAACTCCTTGATGACCGACGACAAGTCATACCCGTTCATCGCCCTGACCGACGAGGATGCCCCCCGAATCCTCTACACCCGCCACCCCCCGACCAACGCCACTTTGTGGGGTCCCTTCCCGGACGCGGGCGCCGCGAAAAGGGTCATCCAACTCCTTCGCCGACAGTTCGGAATTCGTGACTGTCCAAC
>CAUZUN010000182.1:0-3302 GCA_963583115.1 Candidatus Thalassarchaeaceae archaeon | reverse complement strand
CGATGTGACCGAGGTCACCTTCTCATCAAGCAGTAGCTCAACGAGCGTCGAATTGGCCGATGGTGAGACCAGTTCTTTCGTAGTCAGTAGTGATAGTTGGATTCGCTCAGATGGCCCCCTTCGTGTTATGTTTCAGAGAGGTATTGGCGGCGCCACTCTCGTAGAACCGAATTTGGCAAGCCCGGAAGATGAAACCGGTCGGTCTTGGACAGTACCTCTGCCAGCCGGTATCGTCTCAGCCTACTTCGTCAGTGATTCCCTTTCGGCGGTAGATTGGAGCATCGGTGCGATAACGGGCAGTGGCCAAACCACCGGTACACCGGCACAATGGAGCAACACTTGGACTGCAACTGCTGGCGATGTTTTGACTATTGAAACGGGCCAGCAAGGTCGGCTTCTGCTAGTTTGGGGGGATTCAAGTTCGGGTGCTACAATGTGGCCGGATGTTGCTGGCTCCTACGCTGGCACCAACTTTCTACTACCCGGCGCAGAGGGCAACATTTTGATTGAGAATACCCAATCATCGCCAATCTCTATACAGATTTCAGGCCTCTATCAGTCGGTACCCGGCGATGGACTGCTACGAATCGATTGGCAGGATGGAGCAGGAACAATCACCTCGTCGGGACCCATCCAAATTCATTGGTTGGCAGACACGAGTGGTAGTGGAACTGAAAGAGCGGGTTCGCTCGAACTGATTGCGGCATCGGACACAGGCCACTCAAGTGGAACGGCCCACTCCTTCCAGACGCCAGAAAGTACCGGCGATGTCGAATTAATCCTGCAGCCGGCGACTCCGGACACCTCTCTAACCCTCTTCACCTCGATTTCAGGAAATGTGAGCCCCCAAGTTACCTTCAATGACACCACCTTCTCCCAAGTGGTCCCACTAACCTCCTCAGCAAGCGGCCTAGCGCGCACTGCGGTAAACGAGACTGACACAATCGTAGATGGGCCATACCGTCTGATTGCATCTGTTGGCGACGACGGATGGCTCGAAGTTCGCCAGGATGGCGAAGAACGCTGCATCGCAGTTGGTAATCGCGCCTCAGGCTGGATGCAATTGCTCCTACCATGGGAAAATCTTGAGTTAGCAGGGACAAGTGATGTGAGAGATGCTTGGCTGTCGGGTTCGCATCCGCTCGGCATCGGTGTCACTCTGTTCGGACCGATTGGAAATGACCCCCACAGCAGCCTCGCATCAGCGTGGGGCGCTCACCTGCCTCGACTGAATTATCGCTTCGAGAGTTCAATTAGCAACATGGAAATCGGATTCCGTGGTGGATTCGTTGGAACCAACCACCCCGAGCTCCATGCGGCTGTCCTTGTTCAACCCCCCTCTCGGGAAGGACCAGGGCCAAGATTGGCGGTAACGATACCCCTAACACTTCCAACGACGACCTCATCGTTTGGCGCAGGCGATGTGCAGATGACCATTGAACTCGACCAGCGGGGGCAACTCGCGAGCGTGCAGGCGTACGAAATTAGGCGGGGCTGGGATGGACCGTATGGCGCCGCAATCGCCGCCGATGCTTCTTCTGAACTCGCCTATTCGATAGATTGGTTGACATTCCCCGGCGACATTGAGCGGCTCGACGACTATGTCGGCTGGGTGCAGTTGACCTCCACCAACTCTGAAGCGATTTATCACGCGGCGGGAGAGCCGATTCTTTTCAATTTGCAATTGGCCCAATTGAGTATGCATACGGAGAGTATCTCATGACGCAATTGATTGAACTTGAGGAGGCATTTTGATGACTAAGCGACGCACTTTTCAGCGAGATGAGGCCGCTGCGGCGACCGAACTTGGCTATGTGTTCACATTCCTGCTCGGTTTGACTTTTCTCTCCTTTTTCAGCGTCTGGGCATTCGGTATTCAAGACGCACGCGGCGACACTTGGACTGAACAGGCGATGACGGTCAATCTTGATGCGGTTGCGGCAGCGGTAGAGAGGGCGGATGAAGCGAGTCGATTGGACGGCAACGCAACCTACGCCGAGCCGGTTACCCTTCTGCTTTCATCCGCCGAAAATCTCGGCATCCGAATGGTGTTGGACGATGACGGTCTACTGATGCAGGACAGAGGAGCGACCGTCACCGCTAGTCGCTCAATCAGCGCAGCAGGTTCAACCATTCACTCAGGAGAAGTAGAATTGGCAGGTGTCGACATCGTGTGGGTCCTCCTGCAAGGCAACACAATCACTCTCAGCACCTCCCAGCCAGGAGTTTGAAGCCATCGAATTTGGAGGGCGGTTCAGCCCATTAGAGCCCGATGGACCTTCGCCTGAACATCACGCATTCTATCCTGCGCGCCAAGTTCTCTAAAGACAGTCAACGACCGTTGTAAGTATTCCATTCGACGGCTCTTATCTGGTGCGGCGTCACCCAAACGGGAGAGCAATTCTCCGATTAACATCCGGTAATCATTCGCTTCTGCAAGTGCAAGCGCGTCTCGATATTGTTCCAAAGCCTCTTCTCTACGACCCGCATCGACGAGGACTTCCCCGAGCAGCAGTGTAATTTCCACCGCTGCGTGAAAGTCTCTCTCCTCCGCCAACTTATCAAGGGCTTCCGAATAGTGGTGCAGGGCCAACTCCGGGTCATCGGTTTTGGCGTAGAATCTCCCCAGCACAACACGGGCACGGGCGTGTTGGGCCATATCTTTGGCAGCCAGGGTCTCCTCGTGAGCCTTGAAAGCGTGTTCTCGAGCGCGCTCCATCTCCCCCATATCCAAGAAGGCGGCAGCCAATTTGATACGAGATTCGACGAGCCTGTAATCGTCTTCAGAATCCAAAAGAGCCTCGACATTTTCGTAAACTTCGAGTGAACGCTTGGTATCCCTTTGTCGTCTGAAAATGAATCCCATGTTGTTGTATGTGCGTGCTGCGCCTTGCGGGTCGCCCAACTTGATGAACGACTCAAGTGCCTCTCGGTGCATTGCTAATCCACCCTCCAAATCACCTTGTGTGACGCTGATATCTGCTTGGCTGGAAAGAATTCTGGCGCGAGCAAGTTCGCTATCTTCTGATTCTGCAAAGATTTCCAAAGCCGCCCTGTAGACTTCCTGAGCCTCATCCCAGCGCCCCTGAAGTGAGAAGATATTGGCCTTCAATTCGAGTGCCACCGCCCAAGCCTGACTCGAGACTTGGTCCTCTGATAATGACTCAAGGATTCCCAGTAACTCAATGTGGCCGGTCTGCACAAGTTCTGCCCCGGTCGTTTCAACCTCCTTGCCCAATTCCTCTGCGTTGCCGCTATTGGATAGATGGAATAGGAATTCGATTTGTTCCTCGGGTGCTGAG
>CAUZUN010000181.1:0-3314 GCA_963583115.1 Candidatus Thalassarchaeaceae archaeon | reverse complement strand
CCATTACGAATCCGGGGATTGCTGGGATTTTCACCTCACCCATACGGGCCCGCAACTCGGCGTTGCGAGAGACTGCAAGGGTCGCTTCAACACTGATTGCAATCGCCACCGCAGCGATTGCGAGATGTGCTGCTAATCGTAATTGTAGAATTACTACCTCCAACGGTTGTAGAATGACGATTGAAACATCATCCGGCACCAATTGTTCCTGCCCGACAATCCAGGTCAGTGCTTTGCCAGCGAGTGGATATCCAATCGCCATTCCGACGAAGAACAGTACAGCCCACCGTCGAATTCGAGTTCTCACAAGTTCGGCAAGTGAATTGACGAGTTCACCCTGCGGGGAGTCCATCAATGACTCCAAATCGCGGGCGAGTCGGTCGGTGCCGCTCTCTGACATTGAATGGGCGAACTACCGCTCAAACATCATGTTGGCGATTCATATCGCTGCTGAAATCAGCTCAGCGGCGAGGAACGGTGGGCAGTGCAGGTAGTGCCCGCCCACTCTTCTTCGGTGGTGGTTTTGGGACCGTAGGTAGTCGACGCTGGTTGGTTGAAGTCGAAGAGGCGGGAACTGTTGAGGCGGCGACAGTTTCGGTTTGTGGGGTTTGAGTTGGGGCTACAACAACGAGAGCCGGTTCTGCAGCGGGCGCCGGTTCTGCTGTGGGTGGTGGAGGCGGTGCTTCGGTGAATTTAATCGGCCGACCAAAGAGAGTCCAACAAGCTTGTTGAATGTCATATTCTGCTTTGTCTGGGAGCGTTTGAGGTCGAACCGGCATACTCCCCGAGGCGGCATCTCGCGGAGATGACGGTAGGAGGTAACTGCTGGAAGCCTCCAAGGCGGCGGGAGTTTCTGGAGTTGAGATTACCGTGACCGGTTCGGGTCGGGCAGGGCGTGTGGCGGTAGCGGAGGCAGCCGGGGTGGCGGTAGCGGAGGCAGCCGGGGTGGCGGCGGGGGAGTCATCGAGCCAATCATCGTCATCCAACCAGTCGTTAGAGTAATCATCACCAGATGAAGAAGTATCGGCGACTTCGGATACGGGCTCAACAATCTCTGCTGGCTTAGAATCTGTAAGGTCGATAACATCCAAATCGTCCTCGTCATCGACTGTAACTGTGAAGCGACTGTCAAGAGTGGATTCATCCTCATCGCTCACCTCGATGATTTTGCCTTTGATTAATTCCTCATCGACGCCCATCTCTATCGCGACAGCAGTCATCTCGCCGAGCGCGTCTGAAATCACTTGAACGGTTGGCACCTCGCTCTTGCCGAGCACACTTTCAACGATTGACGCTGTAGTCGGATTGATGACGGAAAGTCCACCGGGGCGGCCGACACTCACCGCTTGTTCGTCCAAGCGAGAGCGCTGGTCATCGCTGCTCATCGAATCTGGACCCGAAATGTCCGGCCGTCGGCGAATTCCGATAAGGCCGATGCCAAGAGTCACTAGCATCAAGAGAATCATCGCATATTCTTGACCTGTCAATGGGCCTGCATCTGACCAAAATCCATTTTGCTTGTATGGCAAATCAAGAGACTGCCTAATATATTGAAGGATATGGAATTTTTGACCACGGGCCCCTTGTCCAATGATTCCTGCAGGGAACCAACCGAGCAGGCCATTGAGCAAAACTCCGAGGAATTGTGTTGTCGAAACAGCGAGTGCCGCCATACCGATTCGGGGAAATCGCTGCTCCATGCTTACCACTCCGCCCCGCGACGATAGACTCCTAAGTATTCAAGCCTCGCCCATAGGGCGAACCGTTGCATCATCGATTATTCACCGCAATTAGGGGTATTGCTGATACGAAATGAAATCGCCCGCCCCCTCCGAGCGCATGGTAGAAGAGGATGTCCAACAGCAAGAGCAACTGCTCGACGCACTCCATCAAAGGGGGGAACAACTCTCCAATATTCTGCGCAGTATCAACGCCGGTGTGGTCGTGGTTGACGGCTCTGGTTCGGTCGTGATGCTCAACGATGTCGGAAAAACTAGACTCGGCCTCTCCTACAGCCCGGAACTCACTCTTGCGGACTTCGCCGCCCAATTCGACTGGCGTGACCAAGATGGCAAACCATTCACTGTGGATTCCTTCCCCGTTTCCGGTGTCCTCTCAAGTGGGGCGCCAATCAAGGAATTACCAGTTTCGAGAGGTGAGGGTGAGGATGCACTCCATTTCAGCCTCTCAGCGACTCCACTTACCGCAAGAGATGGTTCGCAAATCGGGGCGGTGGTTGTATTTCACGAGGTGACGGAACTTGTGCAACTGCAGAATGAATTGCATGAGATGAATGAGCAGCGACTCGGGTTCTACACCGGAATGAGTCACGAGTTGCGGACACCATTGCAGGGAATCATCGGTTACACCGACCTACTTTTGGAAGAGGCTGAGGAGGAGACCTTTGAGCAAGAGAGTTTGGCCGCGATTCGGACTTCCTGCGACCATTTGCTTTCACTAGTCACCGACCTACTCGACATCTCAAAGATTGCCGCGGGTCGAATGGAATTGGACAAATCTCCAACCGATATCACACCGATAATTCGGGACGCTGTTTCTATGGTTTCTCCGGGTGCGCGTAAGAAGGGAGTGACTTTGAGGACCAATTTGGCGGATTTGGGTTCTCACGAGGTCGATGAGAGGGCGATTCGGCAGGTAGTTTTGAATCTCATTTCCAACGCTATCAAGTACACCGAAAAGGGTGGCGAGGTGGTAATTTCCTGCGAGCTTTCCGATGAACAGATACACATTTTGGTGCGGGATACTGGAATCGGTATGAGCGACGAGAATCAGCAGGTGATTTTCCGCGAATTCGTTCAGGTGCGTGGGGCGGATGGGCGGCAGCGACCCGGGACAGGGCTCGGCTTGGCGCTCTCAAAAAACTTCATCGAGATGCATGATGGGACTCTAATCGTGACCAGTAAGATTGGAGTCGGTTCGACTTTTATCGTCAATATACCGCGGTTTTGAATCGGTGGCGAAATCGGTTAGCGGTGATTCGGGTCAGGGGCCATGCGTGTCTGCGGAGATGGGTGACGATTCGATTTGAGTGGCGCAGAATATGCCGTCTTTTCGGCGACTGAAATCATCTGCGAATGACGATTGTTAGCAAATCATCGTGCTGAAGAATGTGGTCCAAACCGACCCGCTGCCAGTCAAACTTGGCGGAGGGTCCCTTCACTCTGGCAAAGCGAAACTTTCGAACGAAGTCGCGGTGGAGAGTAGCGCATACTTCGCGCACCGAGCTATCAGATTTGACAATTAGCGGCTCTATCAAATCTGCTTCTTGCCCCTGCGGCTTCAAAAAGATGGAC
>CAUZUN010000180.1:0-3326 GCA_963583115.1 Candidatus Thalassarchaeaceae archaeon | reverse complement strand
CTGTTTGGGATTATCTGGAGGACCTCCCGGTGCAGTGGTTGCAGTGCCAGATACAGTGGTTTCACAACTGTCTTCGGCATTACTCGCCAATGTCACCGACATATCGGTAACTTCGCTTGTCCCCGCTACGATTGGCGCCGCAATCTGTTGAATTGTACTCGTGAATCCTTGGCAATTCGACTGGTCTTCGGTTGTGCTGAGTTGGACGACCATATCCTCGTCACCGGTATTGTGTACCGTAATTTGGTAGGTACCATTCTCGCCAGGGTTGACTTCCATAGCCATCGGAGTAGCAGAAATTGATATTTCGAAGCCCGCTTGGACAACCGGAAGAGTGGTCAAAAGTAGGAGAGTCGCCAAAAATAGCACTCCCGTGCGCGCGCCGCGCGGATTCCTACGCATGATTGACGGAGCCCCGGCCCCCTTGAAGAACATACGGACATTGGGATTGTCTGATGTTGCCCTGTTCATGACATCACTCAACCTTGACGAAATTGCCGATTTCAGATTCGCAATTGCGGCACCCTTTCAGAGAATCGATGGCACATCCGAAACCGTTCAAATGGTAGCGCGCGCCACAACTTGGACACGCTTGCCAACCTACCTCGGGTAGCCCTACAAGACAGACCCAGCACTTGTGTCGTGACTGGTCTTCCTCGGCCTCCTCCTCCTCAACTTCCTGCTCGGAAATTTCGCCAGTTGGCGCCTCGGAAACTTCGCCAGTTGGCTCCTCGGAAACCTCTTCCACAATCGCCTCGGAAACCTCTACCGAAGCCGCCTCGGAAATCACTTCTGATTCCTCGCCGGCCGCCTCTTCAGAATCCTCTTCGGAAGCCTCTGTGAAGGCGTCTGCGGGCGGAGCTTGAGTTGGCTTATTCTGCGCCGCCTGAACGGTTGGTGGCGGAGGTACTGGATATTGGCCAAAACCGTCGCCGATTCCTGCAACCGAAACCTGTTCGGCTACAACCGCTGATTCGACTCCATTCGCTGGCGCCGGAGGAAGCGATTCTTGTCCTTCAAGTGGCGCTGGAGGTAGAGTCTGTTCCAATGGCCTCAGTGAGGGTGGTGGCGGGAGGTCCTGTGAAATTGGAGGTGGTGCCACTGCGAACGCGGTAGGAGCCTCAACCAAAGCGGGCGCCGGCGGAGAATGGTCAAACGGTGAAGATTCTTTTTTCGTCGAAATGATGGCGAAACCGATTCCACCAATCAAGGCGAGCAAGAGTATGATTGCACCGCCCCAAATAAGCCCATTTCCACCCGAAGATACCTCCCGACTCGGGTCGTTTGCGATATTCAAAACTAGTTCATGGCTGGAACCTGTGACTTCATCTGCTCCCCCCAAACTGAGGATGAGTGTGCCGTTACCAGATGAATCTGCCAAAACATCGAAGGTCAATGTGCGCTCTTCTCCCGGTTGTAATTCGACCATCTGGAGGTTCTTGCCAGTCACCACCCAACCTTCCGGAGCATCTACTTCAAACCGATGAGAGAGGGGGGTGTTTCCACTGTTCTCCAAATCGATTGAAATCGTCACTTTTTCTCCCTCCACAATCGTCTCAGGAATTTTTGCCTCATTCCAAGAAACTTGTTTTGTGGTCGCTACCTGAAGACTGACTGTGTTTGAGATTATCAAATCTTCAACAGTCACCTGCATGGTTACCTGTGGTTGGTCGCCCGCGCTATAGGAGGATGGGAGTACAACGAGACAATCGATTTCTGTTCCAGTACCAGGCCCAATATCCCCTATTGGTTCACAGATTCCCATCCAATCGCCGCCGGGCAACTGCAGTGATGTCGAAGGGGTGAAGGCGAGTGAACCTTCGTTTGAGATGTACCAAATGAGGTGTACTCCAGGCAATCCGACGGGATGCGCTCCCGCACCGAGTGGAGTCGTTGCAGAAGTACCGTCGGGCAGTACAACTTGAGAGAAAGCGATGCGGGGTTGTGCCGAGGTCGTAACTTGCAGGTAACCCTGCCACTCAAGCCTGAAACCATCGGTCTCAACCATACTCAAAGTGATTGGACCACTCGCTGCCAAGCCGTTGCCCTGCAATCCGATAACGAGACTCTTCGACTCGCTTGGAGCGAGTGGCACCGTGGGCAACTGATTGGTCACACTCCAACCACCGGGCAATTCAACCGCGGCGGTCAGCGACATCGGGGAGTTGCCGTCATTGCGAATGGTGTAGCGAAGATTCAGCAGGCTGTCCGGCCTCAATTCACCGAAAGTCGATTCAATTTCTATCGCTCCTGCCCGATGATTAGCAACTACGAACTGTAACGGTATATTCCATTCTAAATTAGCATCCAACTGTGATACTGCGCGCAAGTTGCCGACCAGCGAAGTACCAGCAGCAACCGTTGAATTCGGAGGAGGGCTGATTGAAATCGCTACCACGCGTGAAGCCGAGGTGGGAAGATACCCAGAAGAGGCGGAGGGGCTACCCGGGGTCGAGCCAAGAGAGTCGAAGCCAACATGCCAGCCCGATGGAGCATCGAGTGTGAGGTCCCAACCTTGAGGGCCATTCCCTTCATTCCAAAGAGTCACATCGAAGGAAGTTTCCTCCAAGGGAGAAACCGAGAGTTCGGTGAATGTTTTCGTGAATCGCATACCGGGCAAAACCGGAACTGAAAGAGTCAGCGTGATGGGATATTCCAGCCCATTGTCAACATCTGTTGCAGTCACTGTGAAGCGGTAGACGCCCGGCTCTGGAGGAGACGGATGAACTAGAGTCAAGCCGACTGCCTTCGATTCTGAACCGTTCAATTCGAAGGTCGTTTGGGAGAATGATTGGAACCAACTGTTGAACTGCACTCCATCGTTGAGACGAATCGGCTTTGTTGCTGCAATAGTAGCATTAGTTGGCAAGAGGGCTGTGTTTTGAAGTGTCAAATTCCATTGCGCTGTACTATCATCGACTGCAGAGACAAACTTGACGACTGAATTGGTCAAGATTCGGACTCCCGGCTCTGTCACTCCAATAGTCTCGGTCCAGATGTTATTGGCTTCATCCAACTCATCGATGGCGTCTGTTGGGTCGAGTCGAATCACAACATCGTTGTCGCCATTACTCGCTGGAGTCCATTGCCAGTTAAGGCCGCGCACTTCGCCGGGCCCAAGGGTGATAGTTTGGGTACCGAGCACATTGCCTTCCGAGGTGGCGCGCACAGCCAAATCATCCATTGTTCGGCTACCCATGTTCGTGACTTGGACATTGAAAGTGACCTCTTCTCCAACTTGAGGGATGGGTTCTGAGAGTGAGAAAGAGCCCGGGACAAAGGCCGCGTCGGGTGACAAGTCATCGACGCCAGCCCCCCGAATAGCG
>CAUZUN010000179.1:0-3356 GCA_963583115.1 Candidatus Thalassarchaeaceae archaeon | reverse complement strand
CTTCGGCGTTCTTTCGGCGGGTTTCAGCAGCCTTCTTAGCCGCTGCTTTCCGCCTTGCAGCATCCTCTTCAGCCTTCTTTTCCGCAATTGCTGCAGCAGCGGCATCGTCGAGGGCCTTCTGCTTGATGTGAGCCTTTTTCTTGGCGGCAGCGGCACGCTTCTTTCGGTCAGCGGCATCCGCCTCCAAAATCTGTTCTGCTCGCTTGCGACGAGCCTCCGCATCGTCAGAACCTCTGCCAGCCAATTTGTATTCCCCCAATCAATAGAAATCATCACTGAATATCAACCCCTCGCTGCTCGCATCAGAATCGGCACTTCGGGCGGCAATGCTGATGCCCTACCCACTCGCGTGACAACCCGTGACGGGAGATGACGAAGGGGGCGGCCCGCCTGCCTCTGCAGAAGAGCCAGCTCCTGCCACACCCAATTCAAGTACCGCTGTTTCCTCTCCGGAAGAAGCCCAAACGACCTCAACGGTAGTGGGTGTCCACGCCAGCCAGAGCACGCTTTGGGTGCAGGTCAAACGGGGCAAACCCGAGATGAAGGTAGATGTTGACGGTCGGCTGCGACACGCCAACTGGCCAGAATCGGCGACCACACTGTTCCTTGGTGATGTGTGTGAGGCACTGCTCCGCTGTTTCGGCGCCCATGAGCCGCCGAGTGTGACCCAACCGCCGGGCTTCGACCAACAAAAATGGAAGATGGTAATCCGAGATACGACTCTCAGAATCGAAGTTCACAGCCGCTCCTACTGGGGCTTCGGTCTGTTCGACTCCTGCTTCCTCAATGAACTGGTCATGGATGGCCCGCTCGACAGGAGAAGCAGATTGGCTTTCGACCTAGTGGCGACGCTCGGGAGGAACCCGTGGGAGCCAAAGTTTGGGCTCATGTGGAAGCGAGGCACAGGGGCGAATCCAGAGCAACATCGAAAGGCGTGGGAGGAATTGTTAGCCCATGCAAGCGAACAGATGACCGAGGATATCCAACTCCATCAAGACCGGTTGAATGACCTTGAGAGACGGCTGGACGAGTTTGAAGAGGGCGGCCATGAGAGTTGGAGTCGCGACAGTGCCGAGGCTAGTCTTGTGTTGGCAGACCATCATTTGGAGACTGCGCGTGGTGCTTTGCATGACCGGAACGCGACGGCGGTTGAGCGAGCCTTGGGAAGGGTGGAGGCGTCACTCATCGAGGCTGACCCGACAACCGAAGTTAGCCGGACACCGTTCCAACTTGGCGAGGACCTGCTGCTTGAGGAAGCGGTTGAAGTAGATGAGGAGGCTCTCAAAGAACAGATTCTCGTCCACGAGGAACTTCCAGAAGAAACTCACCGCTCGGTACCGACTGAAATCGCAACTGCCACCGATGATGTCGCTGCTGACGATTTGCTAACCGGCGTTGACGATGAGCCAGTCGACTCCATTCCCTTTGTTGACCTCACCGAATCTGAATAATCAATTCTCAGCTTTTTCTCCACTCTTGTCAACTAACATGATGAGTCTGGAATCGGTTGGACAGGGTGACCTGCTCAAGCCGAAGCGATGGTCGGCAAAGCGCAACAGATTCAATCGACTGCAACGGTGAATCTCGCCGTTGCGGTCTTCCTCATTAGCGAATGTCGGTTTTCCACCGGGAAAACCGATGCTTCGGCGTTAAGAGCAGGTCAGCCGAACAGCCGCTCGTACATCCACATCCAGATATTGTCGGTCTGGTTGGGTTGGTTAGCGAGATAGATAGCCGCAGAGAAAACGATGCACACAGTGTAGATGACCCCCTTGGAAATCTGCCAAGCGTCATCAGACTCCTCGTCGAAGTAGCGAATCAAGCCAGCAGCCTGCTGGATGTTCGGGCCCTTCGACTTCTTGTCCTTCTTCAGTGCCATATGGTGCGCCCGACCTGCCTCGCGTATATGAACGCGACGAATTGACTCTACGACCCTTAAGGGTCGACGGTCTCGACTAATACACAGCCATCCGCGAACTCAACTATTCGGCTTGCACAATCGACTGCCTCGTCCAAGTTCTTGGTTTGGAAGAGAATCTTTCTCTGTCCCGCGCTGGTTGTTAGAACGACTCGATGACTCAGGGCCTCAAGAGTCTCCTCGTCCACGGTCTGGTAAACCCAGTCCTCCTGCTCAACTTCCATCTGCGGCTCGACGGGCACAAGAGGTCCCTGTCCGACCTGGCTCTGCTCCGCTCGATCCTGTATCTGTTTCCACTCGTCCCGGGCTGTAATACTGCGCTCCAGCATCTCGTTCGTCTCGGTTGCACGTGCTCGCGCACGGTCAAACGCCTCTCGATTCGATTTCGCCAATTTACTGACTCTAGACTGCTTTCTTGCAGCGGGTCCTTCCTTCTCTGTCATTCGCATCCCATCTAGCCGACCGTAAACGGCCAACTGAGCCGCAGGTGCGCTGTCGGTGGTATAACAGTTGCAGGTCGGGCTATGGTCGAAAAGGCGATTTCGATACTCATTCTTCTTCGTCGATTGCGGAATTTGATTGGTCGGGTAATCTCAAGAAAAGTATGGAAGTGATTGATACCGCGACTACCGTTACCCAGCCCAATAGGTAGCCCGATTCTGAGCCTTGCATCATCTCTCGGAAGAAGTAGAGAGCGAGGACGCTCAGTGCAATCAGTACCGCCGACTCGATACCCCTGCGAGTTAGCGGGAGGTCGGGTCTTTTCTCCGGGTGGGTGGCGAG
The DNA here is from genome assembly GCA_963583115.1 of Candidatus Thalassarchaeaceae archaeon. Lineage (GTDB taxonomy): Archaea > Thermoplasmatota > Poseidoniia > Poseidoniales > Thalassarchaeaceae > MGIIb-Q1. Next base: position 655 of record CAUZUN010000179.1, on the reverse strand, counting down.
CAGTGGGAGCGCCATCATTGAGACTGCGAGCCCCGGCACGAGAGTGGCGGTCAGCGGTTCGCGGATGGTGAGGAATTGGAGGGTGAGCGTGATTGCGAATAAGAATCCCCACGCCTCGGCACGAGGTCTGTCGTCTAGACCGGCGAGTGGAAGCAGTGCGCCCAAAAGTCCGGCGAGTGCGAGTGGAAGCGTGAGAGTGAACGAGAGCCACATGGCGGAGTGCCAGCCAGCGATGTTTGGGAGCGGTTCGAGAAGGAGGACGCCCGAGGCCCAAGTGAAGAGGAGGGTGTGTCCGAATATCCGGGTCAGCCCGAGGAACCGGCGCCCCTTCGCCTGCCCTCTCTTCTCATGCACGCGGGTGAGGAGGTTGAGGAAGTTGGGCCACGCTAAAATGAGGATGAAGAGTGATGTGGCAAGGGCAAACATGGATTCGTTTCCGAGCACGACCGACTCGGAGAAATTCTGCCATTCCCCCCCCATCGGCATGACTCCTGCCGCCGCCAAAATAGGAATGAGCGCGATGATTCCGGCGATTGTCAGGTGTGGTGAATCGGACTCACCTCTCAACTGCCTCTGTGAACTTTGAGCGCTGAGAAAGACCCAACCTGCCAAAGCAAATCCGGCGAGGGCTGGGAAGAGGGCTGTTCCATAATCT
>CAUZUN010000178.1:0-3357 GCA_963583115.1 Candidatus Thalassarchaeaceae archaeon | reverse complement strand
ACCACATCGGTGGAAAAACAGGCAGGAATCAGTAGCCATTTCTAGGCTCTCTACATGGCCACAGGCTGGGCAGGTCAATTCCGACCGCGCCATTCAATTCGCCTTCTTGCAAGTCCTGCTGTTGTGCCCTAAACGGCCACAGACGCCACATTTTCTAACCCCTCTCTTGCGCGCTGCCTTAGCCCGCTCTGGGTGGAGTACCGGACAGGTTCTGGTGTTGTGTCCATACTTGTTGCACTCGCCACAAACTCTCCTTCCTCGACGCCGTTTCTTCTTCAACAACGCCTTTTCCGGGTGTAGAATCGGACAGGTTCTACTGTTGTGACCAGACTTGTTGCACTCACTGCAAACTCGTACACCCTTGCGACGCTTCTTCTTGGCAGCGAGTGCCCGTTCGGGATGGAGAACTGCGCAGGTGCGGACATTGTGTCCCTTTCCGCCACATTCACTGCAGACCCGACCGACTTTCCTCTGAGATAGACTAGCGAGCCGTCGAACAGCGCCCGCAGGGTTAGTCAGTTGGCAGGTTCTGACATTGTGGCCAAGTTCTCCGCAGGCAGCACAAATTCGAGAACTTCCTTTTCGCCGCTTAATTATTTTAATTCGATTTGGAAACAGTACTGGACAGGTTCTAACATTGTGTCCACGCTCGCCGCACTTTTGGCAAGTCCTACGCTTCCGTCGGCGACCGTCATTTCGCTTCATGCGGCGCAGCGCTGCTTCTGGGTTGACTTTTTCACAGGTTCTGCTATTGTGACCGGACTGATTACAAATACTGCAAATTCTCACCATTTGGTCACCTAAGTAGCATTCGTAAAGGCTCGCAATAATTAAATTGATTGTAAGATTAATACTTTACAAATAGCCGTTAAAACAATTTTACTACACATCTCCAACTCGCGAAGCACAGCCAATCGGCGATGACTTGAAGGCTACAACCTCGGTCCCCGCACCCGGTGTTGAGCAGGTGGACACAGACCTTCTAGAACAGACCGCGAACGCACTTGTCTCTCCGGGGAGAGGCATTCTTGCGGCCGATGAGAGCACTGGCACGATGAGCAGCCGTTTGCAGTCGGTTGGTTTGGACACTTCAGAAGAGTCGAGGCGCGCATACCGGGCGAACCTGTTCTCCACTGCTGGCTGCGAATCTGCAATCAGCGGGGTTATTCTCTACGATGAAACCATTCGACAGAATGCCGACGATGGAACATCAATTCCCAATTATTTGGTTACCAGAGGTATGATTCCCGGAATCAAGGTAGATACCGGTGCCAAGGAACTCGCGCTGTATAGTGGTGAGAAAATCACCGAGGGTTTGGATGGCCTGCGAGAACGCTGCGCTGAGTACTTCGCGATGGGTGCGAGGTTCGCAAAATGGCGTGCTGTAATCAAAATCGACGACGGACTTCCGACTGATGCGTGTATTTCTACAAACGCCCACGCGCTCGCCCGCTATGCAGCAATCTGCCAAGAGCAGGGACTCGTTCCAATCATCGAACCCGAGGTACTGATGGAAGGGAACCACGACGGACAAACTTGCTTCGATGTCACCGCAATAATTCTTGATGCAACCTTCACCGCTTGCAAAGAGCAGGGTGTTCACTTGCCTGGTGCTCTGCTCAAACCGAACATGATAATCGCTGGAAAAGGGTGTGAAAACCAATTGAGTCGCGAACAAGTTGCACAACTTACCGTCGACTGTATGACCGCTCATGTCCCAGCAGAAATCCCCGGTTTAGTCTTCCTTTCCGGGGGGCAGTCAGATGAGGATGCGACCGCACATCTGAGCCTGATGAACGGGATGGCCGTGGACCACCCATGGCAACTCTCCTACTCCTACGGACGGGCACTCCAAGCCGCCGCCCTCCAAATCTGGGCTTCGGGGACTCCTAAAGAGAGCCAAGACTCCTTCGCGCACCGCGCCAAAATGAACAGCCTCGCACGGTCGGGCGACTGGACAATCTCCCTTGAATCGTGAGCAGTCAGACGATTTCGAAAATTTTCCTCGTGATTTTTCTCGATCTATCCGATCGGTTTTCAATTTTGATTTGAGTTTAATTTTGCTTGATGATAGGACCGCTCGTCGTCCCAAAGGTTACGAATAGGAAGTGCATTGGCCCGAACGCCATGAAACCCTCACACCCTGATGCGTTCCTCGCCGTCGACCGGGACGATTACATGACGGTCCTGGCCATTATCGCCAACGCTGACAGCGTTCTTCGGCCAGAAGAAATGGCGTTCTTCGAGAGCCGAATGGCTCGTATGCTCATCAACCCGAAGTTGCGCAGTCAGATGCGCGATTTACTTCGCAACGACTACGATGTTGAGGAGACGGTGAAAAATATGGACAAGCGAACTCTCCGGCTTGCACTGCGTGACGGAATATTCCTCGCTGCTGCGGATGGCGAGATTCATCCTTCTGAGGTCGAGGCGATTCAAATTATTGCTGAGCATGCCGGTGTCGACAAGCAGCGTTTGAAGGAAATTTGGGCCTGGGTCAAAAATGGATTGGAATGGATGGCTGACGGTCCATCCCTACTCGAGATTCCACTCACTGACTGATTTCGGTTTCTTGATTGAACTGTTGAAATCACCTTTGCGGGTTGAGCGAAGGCTGTGGGCTAAGGCTGGCGTGAGAGAACTATGGGGGCCAAGTTACAGGCGTGGGCGAATACCGAGGGCGGAAGTCCTAGTACTCAACCAAACATTGGGTCGTCGTGTCCAGAGAGGCGCGCCACGAGGTCTTCCTTCCTGCCACTGACAGTTAGGCCAACCTTGCGAAGGCGGTCTTTGAGTTGTTCACAGGTGAGGGTGTTGAGGTCGAGCTTGACCGGTTTTGGAGGTGGAAGAGGGGTTTGCAATTTCCTGCCTGCTCTAGCGAGAATATTGGTTCTTCCAATCATCCCGGGCGGGCCGTTCATTGGGCTTGTCTTGTCTAGGAGGATTGGGTCACCCTGTTCCCAGCCGGGGACATTTCCTTGTACCCAGTTGACGGTTGCCCACTCACAGATATCGTATCCACCTGAAAGAATTCCACTTCGCTTGATGTAGCCCACCTTGACAATGTCCTTATCCTTGGAGAGGACATTTCCGAGTTGCTGGCTAGTAGTACCGTGTCGCATGGTGCTGTTGATGTGCTCAAGTATCTCTGCCGTATTACGCGGGCGTTCTGCGAGGAACACCTTGATTTTCTCTCTGATTCTTACTGTCTTCATATTCGTTTCATCCTCCGTCATTGTTTGATAGACAGGCCATTCACTAGTTTTGAATCACCGTCGTTCTCAGTGGACCGCTGCCGCTGATATAACCATTACCACAGATGAGCGTCGTTAGTTACGGAACATGACGGTAAACTAC
>CAUZUN010000177.1:0-3357 GCA_963583115.1 Candidatus Thalassarchaeaceae archaeon | reverse complement strand
CACTTCCGCGGCGGTGGCGTGAAGTTTCGCCATCACCGATGTCAAATCACCACCGTCTGACAGCTCAGCGCCGGGAACCAGAGGAACTCCGGTCTCAGCCATCAGTCGCCTCGCTCTGACCTTGTCACCCATCGAGTCGATCGCCTTTGCAGGGGGTCCTATCCAAATCAATCCGCTCGCTTCGACGAGTTCTGCGAAGTCCGCTCGCTCAGATAGAAATCCGTAACCAGGGTGAATTGCATTTGCTCCAACAGTTCGACAAGCGTTGATGATTGCAGCACCGGAAAGATAGGTGGAAGCGAGGCCGTCGCCAGCCAAATGAACTGACTCGTCTGCCATCTCGACATGCATCGCCTCGCTGTCGGCGTCGCTGTAGACTGCGACTGATTTGAGCCCCATCTCTCGGCAGCCACGGATGATTCTGCAGGCGATTTCACCACGGTTTGCGATGAGAACTTTTGAGAATTTGAAGGGCGCGTCAATCATCCAGTCCGGTGTTGCCATGCCGACCACTAACCCTCTCGCTTCCGAAATTGCTCGCCCATGTCGCCCACTCAATCCTCTCTTTGCCAAGCCGGAGCACGGTTCTCTATGAATGCAGAGAGACCCTCTTGACCTTCCGCACTGCCACGCATCTCGGAGGTTTTGTCCAAAGTCCACTCCCGCAACTCCTCATCCGTACCGGTCCATCGGTCGAAAGTCAAAACGAGTTTCTTCGCCTCAGCGACCGCCGCTGGTCCGGTCGTCATCACTTCGGCTATGACTCCCTCAATCACCTCATCGAAGAATTCGGGAGAACCGACCTGCTGCTCGACCAATCCCAATCGGATTGCTTCTTCAACATCGATTCTCTTCGCCAACATCGCTAGCCTACGGGTTTGGGCGCTGCCAATTTTTCTGTAGACATATGGGCCAATAACTGCTGGCAGGATTCCGAGTTTTCCCTCTGACAATGCGATTTTTGTGCGCGGCTCTCCGACAACATGGTCGATACAGGCGATGAGTCCCGCCCCTCCTCCAAGAGCAACTCCTTGAACCGCTCCGATTGTGAAACATGGGTGGCTCCAAAGAGAATTGAACAATCGGTCGAGCCGTTTTGCATCCTCTCGGTTTTCCTCTGCACTCTGTGAACCGGACTGTTGCATCCAGCCGATATCCGCTCCTGCACAGAAATGCTTCCCGGCACTCCTGAAGACGATTACTCGAAGGAAAGGCTCTCCGGCCAAATCCTCCAATTCACCTCGCTCTGCGACAGACCTCTCGCCACTCCATGAGAGAAGGTCGCAAATTTCCCCAATTAATTGAGGGTTGAGCGCATTGAAGACCTGCTCTCGTCGCATGGTAAGATGGCCTACAGCACCATCTAATCGAAGGTCACAAAGGACCGTATCCGGCATTGAGTCTGCAATTGAAAAATCGGACATCCCAATTGCACCTTCACATTCTGAATACGCCATATTCGGAGTCGGGGAAAGGCGCATTCAGCGAAGCGGAGATACAGAGGCCAAGAACATCACGCGTATCCCGCGGGTCGATGATTCCATCATCCCACAATCTCGCCGTGGAATAGTAGGGTGAACCCTCTTCCTCATACTTGTCGAGAATCGGCTGTTCAAACTCGGCCAACTCATCGCCTTCCATCGGCATTTCGCCCTCCCGGCCTCGCTGGTCATTCTTGACTGTCGAGAGAACCCGGGCTGCTTGTGGGCCACCCATTACCGATATTCGCGCATTAGGCCACATGAAGAGGAAGCGAGGGTCGTATGCCCTGCCGCACATACCGTAGTTTCCAGCGCCGTGAGAACCACCGATGATGACCGTAAATTTCGGCACCGGCGCGCATGAGACTGCGTTGACCATTTTGGCACCATCTTTTGCGATTCCACCCGCCTCGTATTCTCGTCCAACCATGAATCCAGTAATGTTCTGCAGGAAGACGAGTGGTACTCCTCGCTGACCGCACAGTTCGATGAAGTGGGTCGCTTTCAGCGCTGATTCCGAGAACAGAATTCCGTTGTTTGCAACGATTCCAACCGGATAGCCGTGAATGTGAGCAAAACCGCAGACTAGAGTTGTTCCATAGCGAGGCTTGAACTCGTGAAATCGTGATGCGTCTACTATGCGACCAATGATTTCGTGGACATCGACTGGTGTACGATTGTCATCTGGAATGATGCCAAGCAGTTCTTCGACATCATGGAACGGCGCCTCTGGAGGTTTCACATCGAGTGCGACTTTGTAGGCAGGCCCAACATTCTCCATCACATTGCGAACGATGTGCAGCGCTTCGCCCTCATCCTCAGCGAAATGGTCGGCCACACCTGACTTGGAGGTGTGGACATCGGCGCCACCCAAATCCTCAGCGCTTACCTCCTCGCCGGTAGCCGCTTTGACCAGTGGTGGACCAGCCAGGAAAATGGTCCCGTTGCCCTTCACGATGATCGATTCATCACTCATCGCAGGAACATATGCGCCACCAGCCGTACAAGAGCCGAGAACTGCTGAGACTTGCGGAATTCCCTTGCCACTCATGACCGCTTGGTTTCGGAAGATGCGCCCGAAGTGCTCCCTGTCCGGGAAGACCTCGTCTTGCATTGGGAGAAAAGCCCCGCCCGAGTCGACCAGATAGATGCATGGCAGGTGGTTTTCTTCGGCAACCCTCTGCGCCCGAATGTGCTTTTTTACCGTCATCGGATAGTATGAGCCCCCCTTTATCGTGGCATCGTTGGCAACAAACATGCACTCTCGCCCATGCACCACCCCGATTCCTGTGACAACTCCAGCGCTGTGAGCGCGTCCGTCGTAGAGACCGTTTGCTGCAAGAGGACTCAACTCGAGGAAAGGTGTTCCGGGGTCACAAATCTCTGCGATTCGTTCTCTTGCCAGCGCTTTCCCTCGCTTCCTGTGCTGCTCGACATATTTGCCGCCGCCACCCTCTTTCACATGGTCTAAACGACCTCGAAGAGCGGCGATTAGAGCCTTGTTACTAACCTCTCGAGATTCGAAGGAATCATCACCGCGGCGGACGGAAGTAGGAAGTCTATCCATGTCGACCCATAGGGTCGATTTCGAACAGGTGCTTGAACGGTTTGGCTCGGGTGATTGCAAAAACCCCTACCCGAGGGTAGTTTTCGACACTTCGCAAGGGTCGCGGGCGCTACTCAAACACCGAGCATCAAGCGGCCTAAATCGCGTAGTCCGGGGGCAAGTCCCACTGTGAGGAGTCCAAGAATAATCAGAATCCTAAGGTGACGATAGCGCCCTTCAAATCGCCATTCTCCAAAGAACATAATCACCACCAGCGCGAGCACGGCCTTGACCGCGAAAAAGCCCCAGCCGCCTCCACCGCCACCCTCG
>CAUZUN010000176.1:0-3364 GCA_963583115.1 Candidatus Thalassarchaeaceae archaeon | reverse complement strand
TGCAGCCTCGGGAGGCTCTTCTGGGGCGAAGGGGGGGTGGCAGGTGAATTTCACTGAATCAACCCTCACATTCGACGAAACCGCAAGACTGAGCGACGGTGAAACCCTCGATTCGTTCTACGAATTAACCGATGATATGCTAAATGAGGGGCAACAGATTGCATTCGTAAACATCACAATCGAGTGCAACGACAACGACGAAGGGGGCGTGCCTACTTCCAGAGATGCTGTCGACGCAACTCTCGACCCATCCGGAGTTGAAGGAGAACTCAGCGAACAGAACGATGGGGGAATCTGCAACGGTGGAGACCCCGCCGCCTCCTTCTCATACGACATCGCAGCAAATTACAGCGGTGCCACATACATCGCGAGTGGAGTTTCAAAACAGTCCATATTGGATGGCTGGGATGATGGTGGGTTGGCTCGCGGTGAATGGCTCTGTTCAGTCACTATGGATGTCAATACACCCCCACCCGGGCTTCTTGACAACGACGAAGATGTCACTGTCTCTTGGACCGTCGTGCTCTTCACAGTCGAAGTCAGCGCAATCGCTGGAGAACTTTGAGGGTGAATTCGTTGGCACGCATCGGTTTCGATGAGTACCACATGGAAAACTCGGTTGCCAACCCGGAATCCGACGGCTTCTCAATCCTTGCTGAGATGTTGGAAAAAGCCGGCCACCAAATAGAGAGAATCTATACAGTTCTGCCGACCAGTGAGCCATTACCTTGGGATTTATTGGTTATCCCTTTTCCGAAATTAGCGTTCTCGACCGCTGAATCGCTCGCTCTTCATGACCACCTCAGAAGCGGGAAGGGGTTGCTGCTGCTCGCTGAATGGGGCGACCTGTTCGACCATGTCGACCACCTAAACGAGGTGACCTCGCCTTACGGAATACAAATCCAAAGGGACAGGGTGACGGACCCGACCGAGCACCTGACTCAAGAGGTTAGGTTGGGGGATGTTGTGCTAGATGAGCAAGCGACTCTTCACTTCGTCAGAATTCGTACCTTCACAGACCATCCTATCTGTGATGGACTCGGCGAACTAATCTATTTCTCTGGATGTTCATTGCGCGCTGACGAGTCTGCCAAGGTGTTGGCGTACACCGAAAAGAGTTCGTTTGGCGACCTCGACCTCGACCAAGAATTGGGTGAAGGTGAGGTTGGCGGTAGTCTGCCTATCGCAGTAGCCTCGGAGGCTGCCGGCCGGTTGGTCGTCGTGGGGGATAGCAACATCGCTGCAAACGGCTACATCGAAGAAGGTGACAACATGAAATTCGTGATGCAGACGATGGAATGGTTGCTTTTTGAGCGATGAATGCCATCTTATCCTCTTACTCTACCTACTTTAGGTCACTTTCGAGGCACTATTTGGGAGGCTGATTAGTTTGCAGGGGGTCATTTGGAGGGCACTTGTGCGCGGGTGAACCCTCATATCCTTCTATGGCACAGCGTGAGGTATGGCGGCCACCTTCTTCTTGATTGGAACTCTTTCTTTCGTTATGATTCTCTTCTTCGGAAGTCTGCTTCGAATCATCAGACAGTGGGAGGGTGCAGTCGTTTTCCGACTAGGAACTTACAGGGGTGTTCTGCAGCCAGGAATCAGAGTTGTCATTCCGTTCATCGACCGGATGGTGCGATGGGATTTGCGGATGCTGATTAACGATGTACCGGGCCAATCGGTGGTAACAAAGGACAATATCTCGCTTACAATCGACGCTGTGGTCTTCTATCGAGTGCGCGACCCCGGAGATGCGGTAAACAAAGTAACCAATGCACGGGCTTCCATTGGGATGGCTGCCATGGGCGCTCTTCGAGATGTCTTTGGTTCTGTTCCGCTCGATAAAGTATTGCAGGAGCGCGAAGATGTTGCCGAGCACATTCGAGCAAATCTCGACGATGCCACCGACCCGTGGGGAATCGAAGTTGTTCATGTTGAATTGACTGATATGCAGTTGCCCCACGACTTGACGCGGGCGATGGCTAAGGAGGCTGAGGCTGACAGAGAGGCGCGGGCGCGAGTCATCAAAGCGAGCGCAGAGCGTGAAGCCGCAACAAAGTTGGCAGAGGCGCAGGAGTTGTTCGCTCGCTTCCCAGCACTGATGGAACTTCGCCGTCTACAGGTTCTTTCAGAAGTAGGCGCTGAGAACAATGCAACTCGTATTATGATGCTTCCAGACACAATTCTTGACTTCCAAAACGGTCCGATTGGGGACTTTTTCAAAGGAGGTGGTAAGTGATGGCATCAGCTGGAGCATTACTTTTTGAAGCCTTCTGCGGCCTCTTAATCGGCGGTGGAATTGCCTTGCTCTTGTTGGGTTTGAGGGCGGCTGGTGGCATGTTCGCCAGTGCTGGTAGTGACCCAACAGGATATCCTCCAAGGGGAACTTGGCCCCGAAGAGGTGTGATCACGATTTTGGACCAATACGAGCGTGCTGTAAAATTCCGCTTTGGAAAGCCGCTCAAGACAAACAATGTCGGCTTGGCTTTCCGCTGGCCAATCATCGACCAGTTCCTTCTCGTCGATATCCGAGATAGACCAGAAAACATCCCCGGCCAGATTTGTATCACTCGGGACAATGTGAGTTTGAAAGTTGACGGAGTTGTCTACTGGAAGGTGGTTGACCCGATGACTAGTGTCCTTGCGGTGAGTGACCCACAAACAGTCATCAGGCAGGCTACGATGTCAGCGCTCAGAGTCGTAATTGGTGAATACAAACTCGACGAATTGCTATCGAAGAGAGAAGTCATCTCAAACCGGATGGAATCGATTCTCGATGCCTTCTCGCTACCTCTTGGAATCGATGTAACTCGAGTCGACATCACCGATGTCGTCATTCCAACAGACATGCAGCGTGCAATGGCCAGAGAGGCGGAGGCACAGAGAGAGCGAAAGGCTCGATTGCGAAGAGCAGAAGGCGAAGTTGAAGCGGTCAAGAATCTTGCTCACGCTGCCAACACTCTAGCGAAGGCACCCGAACTTATCGAACTGCGCAGACTGCAGACTGTCGGTGAGTTAGGGATGGAGCAGCACACCCTAATCTCACTCGTACTACCATATGACTACGGCAACCTTAGAGGCGGTGGACGGCATCTCACCACCTATACTGACGAGGAAAACGATGCCTTCCTTGAGGAAAACACACTAGAAATAGAGATACTGGATGAGCCACCCAAGAGTAGCGCCGATGACGAAGGTTCAGCCGAAAGTGGCATCGAAAGTGCAGCCGAAACCACACCGGCAGAAGCAGCCTTGCCACCAGCACCAGACTTTGGTGACGACGGCGATGACCCGTTCGAAGATGCCAATTGATGGTCGTTGGACTCTCAAGTTTTGAGGTTGACTAGCGAATGCGTTCGTT
>CAUZUN010000175.1:0-3366 GCA_963583115.1 Candidatus Thalassarchaeaceae archaeon | reverse complement strand
GGTACTGCAATCAATTACGATGGCAGGACTCAGTCGGTAGGATTCCCCGGTCTCTTGGCGGAGGAAGGCAGCGCGTTGAAGATGACCGCGTCGGTTCTTTCGGATGCGAAATCGGAGGGCGCGAGGGTGATGGCGTCGGCTTGCCCACTTTCTCACATTAACCTCGACACCTACCAGGTCAAGGCTGGCAGGGTTTCCGGAATGGACACCGACATCCCTGTGATTCACCTTCCCGAGTTGGTCGCCTGGGCCTTGGGTCACGACAAAGGGCGGCTAGCATATCTCAAAACTAGAGTTCTCGTTATGGGTGACTGAACCTCGCCCGTCAGTGACGGTCGAGCAAGAAGCAATTCGCTTGAACAGAAAATTTGCTTTCACACTGACTCCAGTGTGGGGCAACTAACTCAGCAGGAATCCGTTGTCTACTTTCGAAGAATGTCGAGGATTTTTTTGGCGGTGGCTGGACCGATTCCACTCACTTCGCAGAGTGTCGCTTCATCTGACTTGGAAAGCTCTTCGATCGAGCCGAATTTTTCCAAAATTCGAGTTGCAGTGGCTGGGCCGACACTTGGAAGCGATTCCAAGACCAGCATTCGGTCGAGTTGTCGAGACCGTTCTTCTGCTGCTGCGAGTGGGGCGGATGTTTTCGACGAATCAACGGCGGAAGCGGCTGTGATTGGGGCGGATGTTTTCGACGAATCAACGGCGGAAGCGGCTGTGATTGGGGCGGCTGTACCATCGAGAATTACTGTGGTCATTGCAGTCTGGTCGAATTCTTGCTTGCCTTCGGAAGCGACTGAGGCCGCAGCGCTGGCAGCCCTCTTTTCGCTTTCTTGCGAGCCACCCGGCTTTTGTCTGTCTAACCAGTTAGAAAGTTCAGGATTGTCCTCGGAATTTGATTCAAGACGACTTCTTGCCTCTTTTGTCAGGGCGCCGAGCAGAGCCTGTTCTCTTCGGCAGGCGACAATCAGGAATCGTGCGGTCTCTTCGCCATCTTGAGTCGTCACAACCGGGAGACCGAGGTCGATTGTTAGCGTAGCGAGCGCACCCATCAGAGCGTTCATGTGGACAGCACGCTGAGTGAAAAGCCCTCTTCCTTCTATGAGCATAAGGGGCCGTGGGGCAGTTGCGACAAGTCGCTGAGCCTGTTCCAAGAGCCGACCGTCTAGTAGGGAATCGACGAAGTCTCGAACCCGCTTTCGCTCAATGACAACTCTATCACCGATTGCGAAGTCACCAATTGGCAAGGTTTGGACATCGACATCGACTCCTTGAAGTCGAAGTGTGGCAGCAATCGAGGTGTTCAACTCTCGATGGTCAACTACGATACGGCAAGGAATATCTCCTTCTGCTGCGAGTGGGTCGGTCGCCTCAGTTGCAAGCGCTTGAACGATGTCTTCTGCGGCTCGGACAGCCAATCCTTCCAAGCCACCATCATCCGCTTCGTCTGTGTCTCCAACCACTGGTTGCCCTCCTTCATGTTCATCGGAATCGGTGATGAGCCGGGTGGGTGAATCGGTGCTGGCGAATGCATCTAATCCAACTTGACCTGCTGGTCTGAGTCGGTTTGGCGCGACCTCTGCCCTTCGACCTTGATTTTCGTCCTCAGTTTCGGTCGAATCAGGTCGACTCGATTTCCCCTCTTGTTCGTCGCCGGAATCCTCCTCGACTGACCGTTCGAGTCTCGATTCTGGTTTGGCGCCAAGTTCCGGAGCGAGTCTGACGCGCTCACGCTCGGTGAAGCCGAAGGCGGAGCCGAGAACATCACCCTCGCGTACGCGGAATAGTTTCAGTGATTCGGCTGGATTGTCAGAGCCTGCTCGACCCCGTTTTCTGCGAACTTTGCTAATCGCGAAGTGCATCTTGTTCTCTCGGGCGAGAGCAGAAGCGCGAGCGCCCTCATCTCGTGTATCCCTTGCAATCAATATGTGGACCGTTCCTGCTCGGTGCCTGCCGGTACGGCCCCGTCGCTGAATCGTTCGAATTTCACTGCCGACCGGCTCGTAGAAGATGACACGGTCGGCCCGTGGCACATCCAATCCTTCTTCGCCTACCGAAGTCGCAACCAGCACATTACACTCGCCGTCGCGGAATCGCTGCAACCCTTTGAGCTGACTTTTTTGGGTCATGCCGGTGCTCCCATCACGACTCGCTTGTCCGACGAACCGCTCCGGTTCTACGCCGTCGCACTCGTCCAATCTGCGGACTATTTCGTCAACGGTGTCACGGAAATGTGCGAAGACGATGACCCTACTCTCGGGACTCGCCTCAAGTTGTTCCACCACCAAATCTAGTGTCTTGCCGACCTTCCGATGAAGTTCTGGTGATTTTGCGAGAAGCCGTCGAAGTTCGACTATTCTGCCGTCAGTGATGAAGGCATTTGCTCCCTTGTCGCCCTCTCCACCCGACCGTTCCGTACGGTCGAGATATTCGCGTGAAGCGGCGACTCCTTGGCAGAGCAGGTAGCCGATTAGATTCAACAATCGCTGTGCTTGTGCTGTCTGTCGAGCAGCGTTGTAAGCGAGCCCTTCGCCGCGTGAAATAGCCTGATTAATTCGCTCCCGAGTTCCGTTAAGTTGTCCAATGGTTACTCGGCCGGTTTGAACATGGTAGCCAAGTCTGCGGAGTTGGTCGACTAGATTGTTCAGCCAGTTTTCCAAAGGTGCTGCCATCTCACGCAGAGCGGCGGGCACCTCGACGAGCACTTCCTTGACCTGTAAGCCAGCAGCATACGGTGCTAGCATCGGCTCATCTGCTTTGCGAGTATGGATTCTTTTCAGCCCCAACCTACGGCACACCTCCTCGACTTGTTCGACTGTCGAGCCCGGGCTAGCAGTCGCACCCAAAACTAGTGGATTATCAGCGAATTGTAGGTAGAGGTCGCCTACTTCTGCCGAGGCGTGATTTCCTGTAGCGTGATGAGCCTCGTCGACAATCAAAATTGAAACATCTGCGAGTGAGATAGAACCCCGTTGAACATCGTTGCGAATCACCTGAGGAGTCGCGACAATCACCTCAGCGGAACTCCACCGCTTTGCACGCCGCCTCCAATCTATAGAGCCGGTCATTGATATGATGGTGTCGCTTCCGCCGTCGGTCACCAATGCCTCTTGCAAATCACCTAAATGCTGGGCGACCAAGGCATTCGTCGGCGCAATCATCAGCGCCCTTCCACCATGCTGCTGTAATCGCTCAGCCATCACCATCCATTCAACAGGTGTTTTCCCCAATGCGGTCGGAAGCACGAGGAGGGTTGGAGCGCCGATACAGTCTGCGACCGCTTCGAGTTGGTAGCCACGAGCCTCGATGTGCTCCTTCGCTAGCCGTGGATGCTCAACATATGCGGCCATAGGAGAACCACGGAGA
>CAUZUN010000174.1:0-3378 GCA_963583115.1 Candidatus Thalassarchaeaceae archaeon | reverse complement strand
ATCGTTGAAGGTGTATGGGACTACAGTTCGTCGTGCAGTATGCAGCACCCAAATTACATCTCGACTGCGGTCGTAGGATATTCCTGTATAAGGTCCATAGGAACTCGTCGAGATGTCGTACGATTGAATACAAGTCCAAACATCCTCGTATCGGATATCGAATACCATCAGCCTCAATGTGTTGACAGCAGCGCTTGAACGGTCTGTGCCAAGAATTGCATAGAGCCTCTCGTCATCACCGATAGTCCAGTCACGGAAGCCGTAGTAGCCACTCCAGGAAGAAGAACCGACAGGTGGAACATAGCAGTTCGCCTTGTCCAACACCACACTAGAATGGGTGGTTAGGTTGTTTGAGTAGACCTTTTTCACAACTTGGTTGAAGTTCGTGGAATCGAATTTTGAAACATAGGTCCAGCCACGATATTTCAGCGCCGCCGCAGCAGTTTGGGAACCGAATGGGGATGAAATCGTCCTTTGTGAGGTGAACCGAGTTTCAGAAGCGTTAGACATTTTTGGCTGCCTGATGCTGAACGAGCCGTTGTCCAACCACGCGTTTCCAGAACTACTGTTCTCATTCATGCCATGGGTGAAATACTCCTCTTCCGGGCTGTCGAGCGCAAGGGTTACTGAATCCGCTCTGGTTTCTGCTCCCGCACTCTCTCCGGACATCCAGTCCGCTCTCGATTGATGAATCACTTGATTCCAACCGGTTGATGAGGCACCTGACAGAGTCATCTCGACTCCAGTAACCTCTGCACCTCGTGGCATTGAGACCTTCACATTGCGAGCCGGAGTCCCTGATTGGTAGATTGCAATCGCTTCGGTGTCACCATCCGAAAAAGTGTAGATATGACGAGATGCAGCCTGCGCCTCAGCCTCACTTGTGCTGAACTCTAGCAAGGGTGCCAGAGACGAAAGAAGAAACACTAGGAATAGAATTGAGGGAGTTACCTTGCCGATTCGCTGCACTGTCACCACTCCCCTCTTCCGCTGATGTATCCGTGATGCCTTTCAAGACTCCCGTCCGCTGTCAAAGGTGACAACGGCCCTAGGGCCGTTTGTCAATGCCAAATCAAGGGAATAATCGATGGTAAAATCAACGGGAACGCAATGGGAAAATCAACTAGAAATTTTCGCAGTCAAATCAAATATCTGAATCCATTCTTTGAGGGTGGCCGACAGGGAAATTTCCATCTTGGAACCAGCTATCTAAAATTGGCAGTCCAAATAGGTTGGATTCGCCAAAATTCCCCCCCCCAGTTTGGGGAGATTATGGGGCGGGTCCAGCCTAAGCGGAGTTCGTAGTCCGGTCGTCGTATCGAATTGGGGAAGGGCCATTACCTCGAATATTGTCGAGCATGTCATTTTCAATTTCGAACCAATCGTTCAACCAGTCGCCATCTGTGTCCCAGTTCAGCGGGTCGGTGCCGTCAGCAAATTGGTCGCCATCGATATCGAGAATCCACCATCCCCAAACCCTCTCACCAAAACCGACATTCGGGTAGTGATAACGGTCATTGCAGAAGACACAATCCCAAGGGTCTGTCCAATCACCCTTGACTAATTCCACATCGTCAGAGACATTCAAAGTTAGATAGTCGTAATCGTTGTCATCCATCACGAGTGAATAGAGGGTATCGGTTGCATTCGCTCGGAACATTCGCATGTAGTCCCAATTCATTCTGTTGGGTCTGTCGATTGCCAGAAGTGCTGCTTTCAACTCCCACCACTCCAGCGGGACAATCGTAATCGGAGGGCTGGTTCCCGCTATCTGAACAGGTGTTGAACGAGCGATTGTCGCGCTCGTAATCGATTGATTTGTCAAGCCGAAGAACTCCTGGAAATTGTTGTAGGGCGTGTAAGAACAGCCCGCGTTAGAACACTCCCAATTGCCATCCCGGTCGGGGTCTTGTAATGCATCGGATGGGTCGGTTGGGTCGAAGGAAGCCCATGTGAAGTTCAAGAGTGGGCGCTCAAGTAGCGAACCGTTCGCATGGAGCGGTCGCATCGCAATGCTTCCAAGAATCGAATATTGTTCCCAAACTACCTCGACTTGAACATAGGCGGACCAGTTGTCGTTCGATTCGTTCCAACCCTTATCGTACTCATACCAGTCGGGCAGCATATCCCAATCTGTGTCGTTATCGGTCGGGTTTGTGCCGAACTTGAAGACCTCGCGGCCGTCGGTTAGCGCATAGTCGCGGTAGTAGGCTAGAGTGATGCTTTCGTCGGTTGGATCTGCCACACGAATCCAATTCACTGAGTCTGCATCTGTATCATTCAGGTCTGGGCGAGTGCCGTTGTCGTACTCCATCCAGTTGGTGAACCAAAGTGGACTGTTTCCGGGTGGAATCAGAGGTCCTGCTTGTGTGAAAGAGTGACTCTCCCAACTCCCTTGCAAGGCTGGAGTATCTGCGCTGGTGCGGCCGAACCAACCATCCTCGTCGGGGTCGTAATCGACATCGAGTGGGCTGACCGGATTCAAGGTCCAGCGGTAGGCGTCTACCGGCTGTACAACCGCGTAACTTCCGTAGCAGTACTCCCATCCGTCGGGTATGCCGTCAAGGTCCGAGTCGCTGTGAGATGGGTCAGAAATTCCGAACAAACTGAGATTGAAATTGTCTGCATAAGCGGTGTTGATTCGGTTGAGCCTATCTGCACTCTTGACATCCTTGCTAGCGAACAAAGCGACAAGTTCTGCTCGCGCAGCACCCGCAGTAATGCCCTGTTCATCCATCTTGGCGTCGATGGCATCATCGCCGTAGTCAATAAGGCCATAACCGGGGGGGAAGGTGTACCTCATCGACTCTTTACCATAGATTCGTGCTTCGTATTCCCGCAGATTTGTGTAGCGCTCATCAGCTTCGAGAATTCCATTCTCATTGCAGTCAAATGAATCACCGTCCGTATCAAAACCGACATCTGAACTCGTTAGTGGATTCATTGACCAACGGTTGGCATCCAAATCCCACTCAGTAAACCAATACTCGTAGCCATCAATCATACCGTCATCGTCGGTGTCGTTGTTGGTTGGGTCGGTAATTCCAATCAAGGTTGAAAGAAGCGGAGGAGCAATTCCGGTCGTTTCCCACTGAGCGTGTTGAACCAAGGCGAGATAGGCTCTGCCCTGCTTACTCGATAGAATATCAGAGAGTCGCTGAGTGAAATTAGCCGGCTCCAATAGGAACGCCTCTTCCCACATCTTGGGAGCATCGGGGGGCGCCGGCCCACCGTTCAGCGGATTCTCGTAAGTGAGATTCAATTCTTGCAAGTCAGTCAATGCATCTTGGTCGCCATCCGCGCCACCATCGCCTGCAACCAACGGATTGAGCGACCAGTTAAGGAAAGAAAGATTCCATTGTGTGAACAGAAGTTCGA
>CAUZUN010000173.1:0-3382 GCA_963583115.1 Candidatus Thalassarchaeaceae archaeon | reverse complement strand
GCCTTGCTGGTGTCAACCGATTTTACCAATGCGTGATGGTGCGGCGAGCGAAGGATTTTGCCGATTAGCTCGCCGTTCATGCGAACATCATCGCCATACTGTGCTTGACCCGTCACCTTCCAGCGGCCGTCAATCAGCGGGGTCCGCTTTCCGATAGCGGTACTGCTGACCAATTCGTCATGCTTGTGGGGCCCCCATTGCTGCTTCCGCTCGCCACCTTGACTTTCTGGAATCAATTCCTTATCTTGCAGACGACTGAAGGTGTCCTTGCCGCCTGAGCCGGGGCGAGCGAACGGAAGTTTTCCCGGCTGCTGGGTGTAGCCGACCATGTCCTTCTTTTTGTCAGCCATTTCAGTCGCCTCCATTTTCGACTACCGTTACTTCATCGGCGTCAGAATCGGTGGGGGAGGGTGCGTCGGCGGGAAGCCCAGGGTGTGGGTCAGAATGTGGGTCGGTAGGGTTCCGGGTCTGACTCTTGGAGGTCAAAATTTCAGATGCAGCGCGCACCGAATCGACAATCTGTTGATACCCGGTACAACGGCAGAGATTACCCTCAATCGCTCCTTTGATTTCAGCATCATTGGGTGTAGGATTCGCTTCGAGAAGGGCAGAGATGACCACCAAAAATCCTGGTGAGCAGAACCCGCATTGACTTCCACCATGGACGGTGAACATCTCTTGGATTGGGTGGAGATGGTGGCCATCAGCCAACCCTTCAATCGTTGTGATGGCCGCCCCATTTGCCTCTTGTGCCAACATCAGACAGGAGAGCCGCGGTTCGCCATCCACAAGGACAGTGCAACAACCACAAGTGCCCATGTCGCAGCCTCGTTTGGTGCCGAGGCTTCCCGCTTGGTTACGCAGAACATCTAGAAGAATGGCGTTGCTCTCGATGTTGTCATGGAATTCTCCGCCATTGATTTCAGCCGCCCATTCGATTTCATCCGGCCGAGGCAACATCGGGATTCGAATCGATTTACTCATCTCATCGGCTCCCGCTCACTATGTGAGCGCTGCTGACGAGGAGTGCCCCGCCTTTGATGATTCGCTCATCGACTCCCCAATCTGCAAAGCTCAACACCACTGGAAAAAGTTGAGTGGTCAACCAAATTCCCGGTCAACTGGAAGACCGTATTCGCACGACCTCAAAGTCATCGACTCCGGTTGGCGGCGGATTCCAATCGGGGTCGCCGGGTAGCACCAGAGGGTTACCAATATCGACCAACAATTCAGCCAACTCACGCTGTGATTCAGCCAATTCGTCCCAAGGGATTCCACCCTGCCTCAATCGGGCCCATCGCTTGAGCGTGGCAACAGCCAACATTGAGCGGCGCCATAGAAGCAAATGAAGCCGCGCCGCAACAGCCCAAAGTGGCATCAGTATCACCGCTAACAACAGCCAAGGAATCTGCACAAGATAAGGCCGCACTAGTGGCAGGAGGCCGTACAAATTGAGGTTCCAGAGTGGGCTGGAGTGTCCGGCGAGAAGGTAAGCCACAGGGAATGAAATCAAAAACCACCAGATGGGCAGTAGGGCGAATCCGGCGGCGATTTTTTTGGTGCCAAGGGCGTATGGTTCATCCTTTGAGGCCTGAATTGCAATTGGCCCGGAGATCCGGTAAGGCGGGTAAGAACCGAGCAGCGCACCCCATGTGATGAGGCCGAACATCCACATCCAAGACCAGATGATTTGGAAGATTGCTTTGACGAGGTCGACAGGTCCGGGCTTCGTATCGCGGTCGTAGAGTTCATGTTCCTTCAATCCGAATTTGTCCATTTTTTCAGAATGTGTGGCAACTTTTTCTCGCATATTTTCTGCCTTATCTGGGTCGGTTTGTTGAAGATAAAGCCAAGCCGCTCGAGTTCGTCTTGCACCTAAAACAGCCTCTGCGTAGGTCGCTTTGCTAGTCCTCCCCATCGCACGATTCCGGTGTATTGAAACCAATCCGCGCGTCCTCCACAATAGTTTCCGGTCTTCCCAAGTGTTGAGCCCAAGACTTGACCTCTCCATCTCGACGGAGAGTGAATCTGTGACTGTTAACACCCAAGCGCGGTCGGCAGCCACTTCGGCGCCAAACTCTTCGATGAGTTCTGCAGATGGCGTGGGGCAGCCTTCCTCACCGGGAAGTGGCGGCATTTCCATCGGCGGGTGGACGGTGACCAGCGCTCTTTCGCGGAATCGGTTGGCGTCTGAATAATGCAATCCGACTGGCACCATCTTTGGTTCGGGGACTTTCTCAGCGCGGGCTTTTCTAATAGCGAGTAACATGATACGAGCCGGCCCGGTTTTCGTCTTTTGTGGCCGGCTCATGAGATGCGATACCCCCTCAGGGTAAATCGCGCATCGGCCTTGCTCGACCAAGGTGTCGGCGAGGGTTTCAATCAACGCGCTATTGCCTTTTGAGCCAGCATCACCATCAACTCCTTTGTCAGCGGCTCTATAGACCGGTTTCGCGCCTGCAGCGCGCATGAAACTTCCTAATATTGGCATATTGAACAGAGTATGTTTAGCGACGAAAGTCAACTGGCCTGGCAGAGTCGACAACATCAGCAATGGGTCGATGAGAGAACCGGGATGCCATGCAGCGTAGAGAACCCCGCCTTTTTCAGGAATCCACTCTTCGTCGACGATGTCATGTTCGCGGAACCAAGTTTCACAGATTTCTTGGCAGAGCCAACGAATAATTCGATAGGGGCGAGGGATGGTACTCCCCTCTTCAACATCCGCCATTAGCCATGACAGACCGTCACAGGCCATAGGCAATTCCCCGGCAATATTGGTAATGTCGAGTAGGGGAATGTTCATTCTATGTGGGTCAAGTGCCACAGCAGGGATTGAGTCATGGTTGAGAAGAATGTCGTATTCACTGTCGTTGGACTGATGCTATTGGCGCTAAATGTAGCAGTAGTTGGCACTGTTGCCACTGGTGCTGTTGAAGGGGCTGTCGGCGATATGTTCGCGACATATCCTAAGGACGGAATCTGTTCTAATGACGACTGTTCCGAAATTGAAGAGGGTTGGCTGACCTCTACTAGTGAGAGAGACTACTACGCGTGGAATCTTACAAATCTCGATGATATGATGGAAAATCCGACAATCAAGGCAAACTATGAGCAGGCCGGACCGATAACATACGAAATCACGACAGAGCGTACTTTTCTATCGCACGACGCTGATGCTGGTACCCTCACCTACTCTGAAATCAATACCTATGAGTGGAAGGCCGGCCAATCCTCCCAAGCTGAGGTAACTGCCCTAAACATCCTCTATGAGCCACAAAGAATCGGCGCAACCTCTCTCTTCATCGGAATTCTCGGACAGATGTCGAAGGCTGGGTTCTGCTCTGAAATGGTTGACAACGACATGGAGGTCGGTGTCCCG
>CAUZUN010000172.1:0-3398 GCA_963583115.1 Candidatus Thalassarchaeaceae archaeon | reverse complement strand
GGACGATTAGCGCCGCTTAATCCACCGACTATCCCAAGACCAATTCACCTAGTCCGGGCTCACTCAATGACGGTATAGTTCAAAGGATGGTCGCTGCACGCCATTTTTGTCATGCCCGCTCAAGTGGTTCTTGGCGCCCAATGGGGCGACGAAGGTAAGGGGAAATTGGTCGACCAGTTGGCGACCGATGCTGATTGGGTCGCTCGCTTTCAAGGTGGCAACAATGCTGGGCACACGATTGTGGTTGGAGAACAGGTATTGAAACTCCATCAACTTCCCTCCGGACTTACAAATCCAAATTGCCAGTGCGTGCTCGGCTCGGGCATGGTAATCGATCCTTGGGTACTCGCCGAAGAGTTGGAAACCTGGCAAGCCTCGTCAGGAGAATCCCCGCTTGGGAAGCGTCTTTGGATATCGGAGAGGGCGCATGTGAACCTCCCCTTTCACCGGCTTTACGATGGCGCTGATGAGAAAATTGGCACGACCGGGCGTGGTATTGGCCCGACCTACCGCGACAAGATTGAGCGGGTTGGAGTACGCTTCTGCGACCTCGACTCAAAGCGGAGTGACCAGACTTGGCTGGACGAGTCTGCCGCTAGAATGACCTCTCAATTATCGGCACGGGGGGTTGAAGAATCCATCACATCTGCTGACTTGAAAGAGTCTCTTGACTGGGTTGCCGACAAGTTCGGACACGCTGTTCGCCATACCGGGCTTATGCTTGATATCGCGCTTCGGCAGGGTGAATCTGTGCTGCTTGAAGGCGCTCAAGGTTGCCTTCTCGACATCGAACACGGGACTTACCCGTTCGTCACCTCCTCCGTCACCAGCCGTGCAAATGCCTCCCACGGCGCGGGCATCCACCCAGGTCACATCACAGAAGTTTTTGGAGTCGTAAAGGCATACACGACGCGAGTCGGCAATGGACCATTTCCGTCCGAATTGTTTGACGATGTGGGCGCTCACATGGGAGAGGTCGGCCATGAATTTGGGACTACAACCGGCCGACCTCGTCGCTGCGGTTGGCTCGACCTCGTTGTGCTGCGCCATGCCAACCGCCTAAACGGCTTCACCGACATCACGCTGACAAAGTTGGATGTCTTGGGCGGCCTCGATGAATTGGAGGTTGTCGTCGGTTACGAATTGGATGGTGTCCCTTTGAGTGAGATGCCAGCGAATATGGATGACCTCGCACGGGTCACCTGTTTGACTGAAACCGTCGCTGGCTTCCCTGCACTCTCACTTGAGGAATGGCTTGACCTCGCTCGTAAAGCCAACTCAGACGGAGCCGGATTTGCTGCTCTCCCCAACGGTGCACGTGAGTATGTCGAGAAAGTTGAGGCGTGGCTTGGAGTCCCAATTCATTCAGTCGGGGTGGGCCCGGACCGGGAAGCTACCGTCTACAGGGCATAGCCGTTAGGGTCAAAGAGGAGCAACGGGAGTCGTCATCATGGGCAGACCGAACCGCAGGCGAATCCCCAAGCCGAAAGGCATCAAGCCGAAGCTAAAGCGCTCTTCCGCCGCAATCGACCCGGAAGACCCGTGCGCGGTTCCCGGCTGCAAGAACTTCGCCGACAAGGCGTTGGGTGGACGCAGCATCGCATACGACAACGCCGTCGATGTCTGGGACAGCCTTTTGGAAGGCCCAAGGCGAGTCAAGATTTGCAGGACCCACTACAAAGAGTGGAAGAAATCGAAGAAAGATGATGAAACAGAGTGGTCCTGACCTCAGTTGGTTGGGTGTTCGATTCCCCGTGGGAATCGAACAATCGCTTTTGAGATTCGTCGCACCGGTCGCTCGTGAATTTGATTTTCAATGACGGGGTTCTGCGAACCCCGAGAGCGACTATTCGGTACGACTGACTTGAATCGATCACGCTACGCTTTTACACGCCCAACCTAACTTCGGTCAGTACCAATTCAATCGATTGCAGATTGTGGATGCTACGCCATTCGTTGAATGGGGAAATCGCTGAAAGACGAAAGTGCAAGGGGACGAAAGTGGAAGGAGATGACGCAATCTCAAATGCGGCGTTCCTTGTTTTTGAGGCGCAGTCCCTTGTAACTGCACTTTCGGCAAGAGGTTGCTTTGAGCCCATTTCGAGCGTTGCACTTCATGCAGATGCGGACTTCGAGCAGTCGCTTCTCTGCCTCCTTGAACCTAGCCATTGAGGCGGCGACTTGCTCCCTCTATTTAAGCGCAAACCCCCAGCAACAGCCCGTCAGTCATGCGAGTAGTCAGGCTTCCGGGTATTCACCACGACGCTTCTTGCGTTGTCATCTCAGGTGATGATGCTACTTTTGTGGTCGACCCAGGCACCAGTTGGTACCAATCAAATGTGCTTGAGCGAATTGAGACCAATGTGTCAGACCAACCAGATATTGCTGGTATTCTACTGACTCATCGCCATTACGATTCTGCAGGCGGTGCCTGTTTTCTGTCCGAACATTTGGGGGTTCCAGTACACGCTCACGAACTTGCAGTTCCCGCACTTTCAGGAGGTGACCTATTCACGACTTGGGCTTCCCGATTCAATTCAGATATGCCATCAGTCAATGCTACACCGTTTGAGGATGGCACCACTTTTGACCTCGGAAATTGTTCAATTGAAGTCCTCCATCTACCCGGCCACACCAGTGATTCCTGTGGCTTTTGGTTCGAAGAGCGGGGAGTCTTAGTCGCTGGTGATTTAATTCCGCGCAAGGGAAATCCGTCTCGCTGGGATTTCCCGACTGGTTGTCTGCCTGACCTACTCGAAAGCGTGGAAATTATTCTTGGGCTTGAACTGGAGCAGTTGATACCCGGTCACGGCGAAACTATCCGCGGTACCGCTGATATTCGGGCTGAACTTGAACAGCATCAAGAAACGCTGGCTGGATGTGTAGAACGAAAGGGCGAACGGCCTGAAACTTGGCCTCGACCACATCCGACTTGTAATTGGTTCACGCCGGAGCCGCCGTGGCAAGAGTAAGTTGACGGTCGTTTCGTTTTGGGGGAGTCGGTGGAATTTGCCACCTCTCTGCTGGTGAGACGGCGCACCCATCCCAATGACGAACCTCTCGCTTCCAACCGCTGTGAATGGTGATGATTTCATCTGTTGAACGGATTAAGCCAACCTCTTGTTCGATGTTGAACAGTAACAGTTTACCGCCCGGTAAATTCTCTCCAATCGCATGCACTTCACCATTCTTCATACCTGCGAGAATTCGCTCATGCCGGTCTGGGTCGTGAAGCGATAGGGCGGTAATTTGGGAGTCGCCAAGTAGACTAGAACTAACAAATTCAAGCCGAGGTAGAGAATAAGTCTGTACAGAACCCGATTTGTTCCCGACTACTATTCGCCAGCAACGGTCTTGAGGGCCGCGACATGCGAGGAGCGCAGTCCCAACCGCTGGCA
>CAUZUN010000171.1:0-3431 GCA_963583115.1 Candidatus Thalassarchaeaceae archaeon | reverse complement strand
TTCCAAATGGCTGGTCGGCTCTCGACGCCATCGAACAATTCGCCGACCCGCTCGGTCTGCTCGTAACTCCCTGCGCCATGTTCGCACCACAACTCGACGGCTACATCAGAATCGCTTGGGGCGACGGGCCGTCGTCATTCGCTGAATCGATGATTGCCTTCGATTCATTCTTGTCGAAATTGAAGTGAAATTTGGTCACCATCAACCGATTCAATCTTGACCAATTTAGAGTGGAATTCCGGTCAACCTCGACCGATTCATTGCACCCAACAACAAAAATCGATTTGCGAGATTTGAAGTGAGAGCAGCCACTCCACTAGGATATGCCTTCGGCAGTATTGGCGATTACTGGCGCATCTGGAGCGCGTTATGGGGTTCGTCTTCTTGAGGCCCTTTCCGAGGCCGGGTGGGAAGTCCACTTGATAATCACGCGAGAGGGGCGAATCAACCTTCAAATCGAGTGTGAAGTTTCGGCGGAAGAGTTGGCGGCTACCCATGGCGCACTGCTTGAGAATAACGAAAACCTCGCTGCAAAGGCGGCATCCGGTTCAGCAAAATTCGACGCATACATCATCTGTCCAGCGTCTGGAACTACTATTGGAAAACTGGCAAACGGAATCACCGACAATCTGGTCACTCGCTCCGGAATGGTCGCCCTCAAAGAACGCAGAAAACTCATCGTGGTCCCACGCGAGACTCCATTCGCAACTGTCCAGTTGGAAAATATGACGAAACTCTCACAATTCGGTGTCGTAGTTTTGCCAGCAAATCCAGGCTATTACCACAAACCGCAAACCATCGCTGATCTTGTCGATTTCGTCGTAGCAAGAATCCTCGACCAGTTGGATGTCGAACATTCACTCGGTAGCCGATGGACCGGCAAAGAGATTACTGATATTGAGTCAGTCAATCCCGACTTCACCCCTTGATTGGCTGATAGCCACCGTGCACCTACTGCGGTTGGGTTGATGAAGGGGCGAGAACCACGGCTGGGTTGAGTGGCATGAATTTTGAAGAGTTCACAGCAGCGGAGTTGACTGATGCGCTCAAAGCAGCAGGTCTTCCAGTCAGCGGAAACAAGGCGACGAAATCTGCTCGATTGGTCGCCGCAGGAGTAACGCCTGATTCACTCAACGACCAACAGACCGAGGCTGCTGTCATTGATGCGGACCTTGTCTCTGCAGAGTCAGAGGATTCGGCAGGCTTCGCAGCACGCCTTCTCAACTCACGTGAAGTCGCCGGCCGAAGCATCCCCTTCTTTGGCGCAATCATTGTTGCAATTGTCATGTTGAGTGCGACGACTGTCGTGCTCATCGCCGGCCCTCTCGTCATGGATTTAATCCGCGGCGAGCCGGAATACCACCTCATCGATTTCGACCCCTCTGAGGCGCGTGACAGGGCAGAACACCTCGTCAGTTTGGGACACCCGGAATGGAAGGGCCGAATGTCAGGCTCTTACGAAGAGCTGATGACGGCAGAATCCAACAAAGCGAATTTCACCGAATACGGACTCTCATCGACTCTCGAAGAGTTCGAAGTTCCGATGTTTGAGATACAAGCAGAACCGCGTCTCTACTATTGCATTCCGGGCACCTATCCCGCTGGAGTCCCGGTCAACATCGTTCCGTGTGGACCGCAAGACTTCAACCGAGTCGACAAGGAATTCGACCACAGAATCGACTTCGTGATTCAGGGGTACAGTGGAACCGCCTCCTACGGTTTTGGTGACGGGCTCCAACTGGTCAACCTCTCCAACGGCACTGATGACGCACTCTGGGCCGAGGCCTCCGGAGAAGTGGGGGTGGTCTGGTCTTCCGCCGGAGTTGGCAGCAACACAGACATCTACGCCAAAGCGATCGGCAACGACCTGCGAGCGCTGTTCCTCGTCAACGTAAAGAGCAACTGCGGAAAGGTGGAGGCAGACGATTGCGTTCCAATCTTCAAGACGGTTGACATCGAAGGGCTGATGGGCCAAACTGGCGGGAATCTACCCGACACGATTCCCTTCATTCAACTCTCAAAGAACACCGGTGAGGAGTTGCAAGAGGTCTTCGACCAACAGGACAGCAACAATGCTAGATTGGGATTGGACATAGATGTAGACAATCAGGGCACTCGCCCCGTGCGGGTGCCGTGTGGAATCCTCGAAGGCAAGGATGACAAGGTCATCATGTTCGGTGGCCATCACGATACCGTTTACAACGGCCCGGGTGCAATCGACGACACCACAGGAACCGCGACCGTACTCGAACTTGCGAGGCAATTTGCACTTTTGGCACAGGTTTTGGGGCAGCCCGACCACACCATGAAATTCTGCACTTGGGGTGGCGAGGAAGAGGGGCTTCACGGCTCGAAGGCTTGGGTCGCAAAGCACGCTGAGGAGTTGCGAGAGAATCTCATCATCTACATCAATCTCGACATGAATCATGTGGACGCCGACCCCGAGCGAGGCAATGGGCTGACCCTCTTTGGCAACTATCAGAGCGATGTCGACCACATCGAGCGCATCACTGAGAAATTCAAGGCGGAGAGGTCCGATCTTGCAAGCAAGTACTCAATCACAATCCGAACTTTGGATGGCCCGAAGAACAGTGAGACGGGTATGCCGTACAACAGTGACCACGGTCCGTTCGTTTACGACCTTCCCGAAGACGAGAACGACAGCCCCGGCCGCGTGTTGGTTTGCTACGGCTCAGGGAGTTGGGAATATCACACCTACATGGACAACATGGACCGGTTCAATGAGGAGAGTCTGGCAGTCTCGGCCATCATCTACGGCACCTATGCGAGATATCTCGCGTGGGGCGAAAAGTGACCCACAGCCACCATTTGGGGCTGAATCGCAATAGAAGGAGTGATAATGGTTCCCGTTTCCGGCAAATTCGATGAACACCAAGCGAGCACACGCTAGCCACATCCTAATTCCCTCCAAGTCTCAGGCCTCCCAATTGACCGAGAAGATCCAAAACTCTCGCAAGCCTCTCAAGGAATTTCAGAAGATGGCGCGCAAGCACTCGACCTGCCCCTCAAGCCAGAAGGGAGGGGATTTGGGGTGGTTCCACGACAAGCAGATGGTGAAGGAGTTCTCCGATGCAGTCTGGACTCAAGAAATCAAGACGGTTGGGTCGTTCATCAAGTCCGGGTTCGGCTACCACATCATCTTCGTGCACGAGCGCGATGAATGAGTGGGTAGGCAATGAAAGGGCCCACTGAAAGCCCATTAATTCACCAATTCTGAATCAAAGGGTGTTATGCACTAACCCTTTGCTTCAATGTTAAACAATCTGAACAGTAATTCAATCAGTTTAACTTCGCATCATCAACTGTTATTGTGTCGTCATCAGTTTTTGGTTTCATGAGAAGCCCTGCAATCACTAAGCCAATACCGATAATTACTGAGATCAAAGCTATGGTCCACAACATTAATGTCG
>CAUZUN010000170.1:0-3449 GCA_963583115.1 Candidatus Thalassarchaeaceae archaeon | reverse complement strand
ATGTAGATGGTTGAAGTCGTTGTGCAACTGTTGTACTGGAGAGTTACGGTGCCAAGGTAGGAGCCGGTGGTGGCGTTGTATCGGGCGATATTCGGGGCATTGTAGAGCGAGGATGAAGTCCATTGTGCGACATAGAGGGTATTTGCGTTGACCGCGGTTGGTCCTGCGTAGTTCCATGTCCCTCCGCTAACGCTGCTTGACCCTGTTGTGGTTGCGCCAATCAAGTCCGAATCTGCATTTCCGATCGCTCCTCCGGTTGTGTTCTGTACTGCACTTCCACTGCTCGATATATCACTCGTGGAGGTCATCTTCCAAGTTGACTGGGTGTCAATCTCGCGGAGATATGCCTGGTCATTTGCAACATCGATGCCGTATCGGTAGCCTTGAGTGAAATATGGTACACTCATCACACCATCAGTCGTCGTCGGTCCTCCAAAGTCGGAATCTGTGGTTGCGTTTGCCCAAGAGGTGGTCGATGGCTTACCGGTCAAGGCGAATGAAACGGCTGAAACTTCTGCTCCAATTGGCATGTTCACTCCCGTCGTTGCAGCAGAGCCACTTTGAGTGAAAGTGTTGCTGAATGTGGTCGTCCCATCGGTGAATTGGGTTTCAACTGTTGTTGCAGAAGCAAACGGTGTTAGGACTGCTAACAACATCACTAAAACGAGGAATATCGGGTACTTTGCTGGGATTTCAGTACGGGAGTTCATGAGCGGTTCCCTACGGAACCGCCTCAATTAGCATTTGAAGTTATTCTCGACAGGTCTCGGGCCGCGTTGGGCGAAAGCACAAACGATAGAGGCTGTTGGAGGTAGTTGGAGAGGGTGCATATGGGACGCACAAGCAAGAAGAAAAAGAAGTCTTTGTTTCAGCCGTTGGTTGATTGGTGGGACGGGCAACGTGACCGTCATTTGGTACTGCTCGGTATGATGTTTACACTGGGCACTATGATGCTTGTTTGGGCGATTGTTTTCTTCGCTTTTCTCTCATCAAATGTGCAGCAGGAAGCCAACGAATGGGTGAAGTGGAGTTCGTGGACTTGGTTGGCGGCATTTTTGGGGCTGATTTCGACAATTTTTATCGCACCTGAATTCTTCCATTATCTAGCACACTACAACACCCTGCAAGAGATCCTCTCTACAGACTCGCGAGCCGAAATGGGCCAGCGCGAGGCAGAGGCGCAAGAGGCGGTGAAATTACTCGGCGGTCAGTGGTTGGCTCGACTTGAATCGAAGAAGGTCGAACTCGGCATTCGGAAAGCGATGCCAGGAGGTCTTGAAATTGTTGAAAGTGAGAGCGCCCAATGGCTTGGAAGTTGGTGGTCCACCGACTCCTCACGACTCTCACAGCGATTCCCAAATGTGGGGATGTTGAAGGATTCTGGAATCAATCGGATTCTAGTTGGAGTCAGCACACTCGGTCTACTCTTGTTCCTGTGGAACGCGGTTCACGGAGTGGCTCGAGAAACAGCAGCGTCGTCGCGCAACATGACGGTCGATTTGACCGGCATCTTGAGCGGTGCGGAATACAACGCAACATGGGCACCTCACTTCGATTTGATTGGTGGAATGTTGATGGTTCTGTTTGGAACACTTCTCTATCTGACTTCACCCAACCCTGAAGACTCATCCTCAGACGAGGAAGAGTGAACGGGGCTGGATGGAATGGCCGATGGCTGGGGCTGGATTCGAGAGGGATTGCTCGCCCTCGGTCTAATCGGTCTGTTGGTCGCTGCTTTGTGGGTCACGACCGGTTCTCTTCCACCGATGGTGGTGGTTGAATCATCTTCTATGATGCATGCTAACGAAGGTGAAGTCGGTGCGATTGACCCGGGTGACCTTGTACTCGTGATGTCAACTGATAGACGAACCAATGTGATTACCTACGCCGAGGCTGCAGAAGAAGGAAATCAATTCTCAGGTTGGAGTAAACACGGCGATTTTGGAGATGTCA
This sequence comes from Candidatus Thalassarchaeaceae archaeon, assembly GCA_963583115.1. GTDB lineage: Archaea > Thermoplasmatota > Poseidoniia > Poseidoniales > Thalassarchaeaceae > MGIIb-Q1. The sequence goes on along the minus strand of CAUZUN010000170.1, from coordinate 1,496 downwards.
TCATCTATTCAAAAAACGGCGGCTCGGACACGCCGGTAATCCATCGGGCGATGTTGGAAGCGGTTGCTAACGCGACCCTTTCACCAACCGATAGGGAACGAAGTCTATGCCCGACGGGCGCGAGTTGGGACCCGGTCTCAATCGATGCGACCGGAGAAGTTGGAACTTGTGTTCTCACATGGGATGCTCCGGGTACGGACCAGTGGAATGTCGAGCAGATTAATTGGACTTTTGAGAGCTACAAAACTTGCCCCTCAAACCCACACGGATTGATGGTTCAGGGATGGGACCCGGGCCACGCCGGATTACTTACACTGGGTGACCACAACCGCTGTGATGTCGACCAAGGTCAAGCCGCTTATCCGCTCGCAAATGGGCTCACTGACGAGAATGGAAGACCGGTCGAAGCAGTTCGCGCTGACTGGCTTGTCGGGGTTGCGGGTGCCGAAATTCCATGGCTCGGGACTGTCAAGTTGGCCGCCTCCTCCAATGCTGCTCAAGTTACCACTCACTCCTGGCAAATGCTTGGTCTCAGTGCGGTGGTTCTGTTGCTTGGGACTTATGCCTTGGAGCGTGCGACTCAGCGGTTAATGTCAGGTTCGCCAGAGGTGGCGCAAGCCACTTTGGAAGAGAGTATCAAAGGTCGGAAATCGGTTGAGGCTGATGGTGGCGAAATCGTTGATTCGGGTGACGGCGACAGTGAACTTGGTGGCGGTTCCGAAGCGGATGATTCGGAAGAGTGAATCATACAATCATCGGTAGGACGATGAGCGCGATTATCATCATTAAAAGAACAAGGCTCGACATTTTCGACATCTTGTTAGCCATCTGTTTGACCTTCATCGGATGCCATTTTGTGACTTTTGAAATTCGGCTCAAGTAGTCGTGCAGACGGTCGCGAAGCAGGTGGCCGCCGTCGAATGGAAGCAGGGGGATCAGGTTGGCAAAACCGAGCAAGACATTCATCCAAATTACCCAGAATAGCAGGTGAATAACCGCCAGAAGTCCATCGGTGCCGAGCGGGAAATCTCCTGCCGAAAGCATATCCAATTCGTTGGGATGCATGATTTCACCTTTGTACTCAATCGGACTGAAAATGATGGTTAGCGGTTGGGCAGCGAACCCAAACGCGGTCGCAATCACGCCGCTGGGTGCATCGTGGCGTAGGGGTCCAGCCAATCTTTGGGCTCCGACATCATTTGACGCAAGCCCACTCACGCCGAGAAATGCATCACCCTCGGAAATGCCGTATCCTTCCAACACCGCCGGGTCCGTTCCTCGCTCTGTCTCGTACAGATATTGGTCGGCGAGGGTTACAGAGAATGTTCGCTCAGCCCTATCTCCGTTGGAGTCCGCCGTCGAAAGAACAGTCAATTCGATGACATCACCCGCCTTATGGGAGTCGAGGGCGGTTGACATATCCGAATAGGTGGCAATTGGTGAGTCATCCACATGAGTGACAATTTCCCACGGGGCAAGGCCAGCCTCTGCGGCTG
>CAUZUN010000169.1:0-3452 GCA_963583115.1 Candidatus Thalassarchaeaceae archaeon | reverse complement strand
CAGAGCGGTTCACCTTCCAAGACATGCGACCATTCAGCGCCAGCAACATCTCCCAATTCCACCGGGTTAGTGGACGCCTTGTCGGATTCCCCAAGGTTTGTGCCGCCCCCAGTTCCACCGTCAAGGGCAACGCCACCACCTCCTTCATCGCCACCACGCAATGCAATACGCAATTCAGAGCGAGTAACACCATCTTGGAACGGCTCGGAGAATGAAATCGCTGCCATCCTCGCAATCTGCAACTCATATTCAGTCCAAGTACCGATGAATTTCCCATCTGCTACAACCGAATGTTGAATGCTGGAAGGGAATGGTTTGGCACTATCCGAGGCAGGGTGAAGGGTTTGGGGGTTTAGGTGCACCAGTTCACCGTCCACTCCAACGACCAGAACCGTCTCGCCCGTCAGGTGAATTCTCAGCGGCGGAAAGGGAGTTTTCGGAAAGTCCAGCAAAGCGTCACCAAACGCAACCCGTCAGCGCAGTCTCATCAAGGTGATGGTCAACAATTCCTACGGTTCAAAGTAGTCATCTACTCTAATTGAAGGTCTGAAAACGGTTACTAATCAGTCATCAGCGGGGAGATAAGCGGGGTTGAATCCCATTTGTTCTGTAATTGCCTTTTCATCGTAGACAGCGTTGATTCGTTCACGGATTTTCCCGTCTAAGACTCTCCAAACATCAACTACTACGGTTTCTAGAAGATTTCCGGAAGGGGGATGTGTGCCGTACCCAAGTCCGGAGTGAGTTCCGGTCACCCGGTATGTGATCACTACAATTTCACCCTCTGAGATACACTCTCGGACCTCAAAGTGCATATCTGGAAATGCCGACATGAAGTCGTTAATGTATCTCTTGTAGCCATCGAGTCCGACCCGCTTATTCGGCCTTCCTGCAACTTCAAAATCGGGGTGAAATAACTCATCGATGAGTGCAGGATTTCGGGCGTTCCAGCCCTCATTTATCCATTTCTTGATGAGTTCCTCATTCCCCCCATTAGTCATGGCCCATTCCCCAAAAGAACGGTGGTGGCTTGGCTATTTTATCGGCTCGGTCGATGAAATTACTATTCGAGTCCAAGATGTGCCTTCGCACCATTCAGTGCATCGTCTAGTCCATCCGGATTTGAGCCGCCACCTTGGGCGATTGTTGGGCGGCCACCACCGCCGCCACCGATGTGGCTTGAGATTGCTCGTAGGACCTCAACCGCGTCGTGCCGTTCCGAGGCAACAGAATTTTCAGTGATAGCGACGAGAAGTTTCCCACCATCATCTCTACTTCCAAGAACCGCAACTGTCGGTTGGCTTGCATCCAAGGTGAGTTCTGCGGCCATTCCCTGAAGCTGCTTCAAGTCACCATCGCCCTCTAGAATGATATAGCGAACACCATCCTTTTCGACGCTGCCACCACCGCCTCCGCTGGTACGCAGCCGAGTGATTTCGCCCTTTAGCGCCTCTATTTCCTTCTGTTGTGATTTCCACTCGTCGAAGAACCGTTGAACAGATGCTGGCAACTCATCTGGCTGAACGCCGAGAACATCGGAAGCAGCGCTCAAAAGTCGCTCCTGCTGACGGGTGTGCTCCCGTGCCGTTTCACCCGCCACGATTTGCAGACGCTCCACCCCGTCTTGAACCGCGCTGCTGCGAATGATGCTTACCTCGCCAACTGAGCCCGCTGAATCGTGATGCGTGCCACCACAGGCCTGAACATCGTGCTCACCAATTTTGATGACTCGAATCTGTTGGTGTTTGGGCGGTCCACCTTGATAGAGTGAGAAGCCGAACCGGCCGTCAGCCTCGGCCCGGTCAAGAACCAGTTTCTCGACCGCCGGATTTTCGGAAATAATCGAATTCGCATGGTCTTCAATCGCATCCAAATCGTCTCTGGTCAACCGTTGATAGTGAGTCACATCGAGCCGAGCGTACCGCTCACCCTTGTTGCTCCCCGCCTGCCAAATATGGGGTCCAAGTATCGCCCGCGTAGAACCGCCGACTATGTGGACTGCAGTGTGATGGTCCATCAGTTGCCGCCGACGACCTTCGTTGAGATGACCTGTAACCCCCCCTGTCACGGCACCGTCAGTGAGGTGGAGAATTATCTGCCCACCCCCTCCAATTTCGCCCCGAGTGTCGAGCACATTCACCGCAGACCCATTGACAAGAGTGCCCTGGTCCCCCAGTTGCCCCCCTCCCTCCGGGTAGAACAGCGTCCGGTCGAGCACCACCGCGTGGCTCGGAATTCCTGTCACTTCAACAGATAAGTCAAGTGATTCCACTTGCGATTTGCTCAATTCGATGCAAGCGAGAACAGTTGCTGAAAAAGTGGTTTGACTCGTGTCATCGTAGAACTCCGGAATAGTGGCTGGGAAATCTTCCGCCAAAATTGATGGTGCGGTATTTGCACTAGCAGCGCCTTTTGCAAGCGATGCGTGACGGGCCGCCATGTCGGCAGCGAGACCAACTCTGACTGTCAGGTTGGACCAGCCGAGCCGCTTTGCGATTTCGACTACCATGTCGGGTTGCAACCCGCGGGTTTCAGCGAGGTGGAATAGCATCTCATCATCGAGACTTTCAGATTCCTGAGGCACATTTTGGAGGGCCGTTTTTACTGCCGCTTCGCCAGCCCGTAACATCTCACGGTAACGGACCTCTTCTAACTCAAGAATTGTCAATATTCCTTCCCTGCTTTGGGAGAAATTTGAGCCGTCGAGGTTGATGTCGAGGTGGTGAGCGCCGAGTTCAGCGAGGGAGATATCGATTCCTAAATCATCACGAAGTTTCAGTGTTCTGCGGGCCAACATTCGGGCGAGATATCCAGCCTTCACATTGGATGGGACCAGCCCGTCGCCAAGCATGTTGCAGAGTGCATGAAGGTGGTCCGGAATTGCATAGATGGCTGACAGCGGCTCTGTAATCGCCTTCAAATCCGCAAGTCCAATCTCGATTCCCCGGCTGTTTAACCTCTCGACCAACTTGTCATAGAGAGCGTTTACATCGGTTCCGACATCGATGTTCAAGATTCCAGCGAGCCGAGACAATTCGCCCAACAACTGTTCAGAATCAATCCCACCCATCGAAGCGAGATTAGCATCGAAGCCGGAGAGTTCCCGCAGCCAAGCTACCGTATCGGGATAAATCGCCTCGTAGATGGTTGGAGTACCCGCCGCCGCCCAACAGAACCGCTCCAGTCCATAGCCGGTGTCGATGATTTGCAAGTCCATTTCACGGTAGCGCTCACCCTTGACCTCGACATCACCATCCGGGTGCTCCTCCAAATTCATGAAGACCAAAGTTGCCAATTCTAGACCTCCCACGATAACCTCCACTGCCGGTCCTGCATTTCCTCCGCCAGCCCACGGATTTTCGACATAGGTGATTTGATTCTCGGGAATCTTCAGATGATTGACGAAGAGGTCGTCACAGAAGCGGATACATTCGTCAATCCAGTAAGCGACT
>CAUZUN010000168.1:0-3474 GCA_963583115.1 Candidatus Thalassarchaeaceae archaeon | reverse complement strand
GAGAATCCCCCGCCGCTTTGCGAAGAGAAAGGTCGCACTTCTATCGATTTTATTCAATAGCGAGCTTTTGATGAGCAAAGCGGAACCTTGCAGTCAAGATGAGCAAAGCGGAATTTTACTATTCAAGCAGGTTGGATTACCGGCACAGGCACTTCGGAGAGAATCTTTCGAGTGATATGCATTCCAGTGATTCCTCGAATCTTAGCCTCGGGCTTGAGGATGATTCTGTGGCTCAGAATTTGTAGTGCGATTCCCTTGATGTCGTCGGGAATCACATAGTCACGGCCATCGACTGCGGCTGCAGCCCTGCTCGACTTGAACAGGTTCTGGCTACCTCGGGGGCTCGCACCGCAGATAATTCGGTGGTCCTCTCGGGTTCTCTGAACGATTTCGACGATGTAGGAGAGAATCGCTGGGTCGATGTGAACCGTCTCAAGCGCCTTCTGCATGGCGACCACCTTCTTTGGCGATGTAATCTGCTGTACATCGTGGTCATCCTTTCCTCTCAACTTTCTGCGAGCGAGAATTGCCTTCTCCTCAGCACGGTCAGGATATCCCATTGACATCTTCATCATGAATCGGTCAAGTTGTGCTTCGGGCAGTGGGTATGTTCCCTCTTGCTCGATTGGGTTTTGAGTAGCAAGAACAACGAATGGTGCGGGCAACTTGTGGGTGATTCCCTCAATCGTCACCTGCTTCTCTTCCATCGCCTCAAGCAGAGCAGCCTGAGTCTTTGGTGGAGCACGGTTAATCTCGTCAGCGAGTAGGATGTTGGAGAACAGTGGGCCGGGTCGAAGTTTGAACTCCCCTACCTTCTGGTCATACATGTAGGTCCCCATGATATCGGAGGGCAGCAGGTCAGGTGTGAATTGGACACGCTTGAACTTGCAACCTAGAGCACGGGCGAAGGTGTTGGCGAGCAATGTCTTTGCTAGACCAGGGAAATCTTCCAAGAGAATGTTTCCGTTTGAGAGGATTCCGACGGTGACTCTTCGGAGGTTCTCCTGCTTGCCTATGATTACCTTAGCAACTTCATTCATGAGGCCATTCGAGATGGCGCTAACCGTTGCGATGAGGTCTTTTGTGCGACCGTCTCCTCCCATTGCCTGCATAGTACACACTTCCCTATGGCTCTTGACCTACCCGAATCGTACTAAAGCGTTCGGTATCCATTAGTCACGCTGTATCGCGGCTCAACGACCCCAAAAATGGTCATCTTTGCGGTGAATAATTATCAATTCGTCTAGAATATCTTGCTCAGCAGAGGTCAATTCAACCTTCTTCAATTTTCTAGCGTGTGATGCAGGAATGTCGACTAGAAGCACATCTTCTTCTTCTATTCCTCGGCCGACCACGGCTCCTTCTATTGCGATTGCAAGCTCATCTCCCTGCTTCGCTTCTGCGAGGATGTGGTCACCATCTCGAATCGATTTCACCCGCCCAACTCTAGTTCCGTCCGGCTGCAGGAGTCGTTGTCCCACCACGATGCGGCCGCCGAGCACACGGACACCTACCACCGCAGGCCCCGAGCGCCGGAAGACATGGTCGGCGAGCAGAAGGATTCTCCCCGGATGAACGACAACTTCGCGCTCTGATTCCGCCAAATCCTGTGTTGTCTTCTCAATCCATTGTTGGTATTCCTCGAGCACATGGTAGATGATGTCAGAACCGATGTGAGTAACTTCGCAATCATCGGAGTCCAACTCCTCCTGTGCTTCAGCAAGAATGGATGAACTGAATGTGAGGATGACTCTCTCGAATGGGTCGGATGAGGTTTCTGCTGAGCGGATGTCTCTGCGAGTGATGGGGCCGATGTTCGCGGCTCGGATATTGATTTCAAGCGGTTTTCCTTCGCTATCCTCCATTGCCCGTAATTCGAAGGCCAGCGCTTCAAGTCCACCGAGTGTATCCGCCTTGATTGCAATCCCCTCTTCATCGAGTTCGATGGAAATTTCACATTCTTCTGCAACCAGCGCGAGGATTGATTCTCTCGACTCCTCGTTGGGAATAGCGCGCAGAGTTGTACCAGCCAACACACTGTCAAGTTCGGGTGCGCTAATCTTCAGACCGGCTGCCGCAGTAACGCTCTCAGTCGCATCCCAGCGGTCCCCCGCGTCCCGCATCTCGGACATTCCTCGCGGAGAGAACATGCCCTTCACCCGGGTAACTTGTGGGCCATCTGGGGTGGCGATTGCGAATTCATCGCCTTTAGTGAGAGTGCCTCTGTGGAGAATGACATCCAAAGTCTTGCCAAGTCCTCGCTCCTCCTTCAACTCCAATACGGTCGCTTCCGCCGCCCCTTCGACATCCTCCAACTGTTCAGCGAGGTATCGTTCCGCTAAGCCGATGGTGACGGCCAAGAGGTCCTGAATCCCTTCACCCTCCTTGGCCGAGCATGGTACTAAAGCGATATTTTGGGTGAAATCGGTGATTTGGTCGTACCTTTCGATGTTGAATCCGTGCTGACTGAATTCACCCATCAACTGCCAGTATTTCTGTTCGAAGAGCGACTTGACATCATCAGTCTGACTGCGCATGGAGAGAGCCATCGCCCGGCCTCGCTCCGATTGCCATCCATACAGCCGGTCGACCTTGTTGCAGGCGAGGACAAACGGCGTCTTTGCCTGCCGTAGAATGCGCATCGACTCCAAAGTCTGAGGCTTGCAGCCGTCCATGATATCCACTACCAGAATTGCGATGTCGGCCAGTGAACCCCCCCTTGCTCTGAGGGTGGAGAAGGAGTGGTGGCCCGGTGTGTCGATGAAGAGCAGGCCAGGCGAGTTGAATTCCTTGCCACCCATCAGCGGTGCGCACATCTCATTGAGAATGTCAGCCGGGACTTCGGTTGCCCCGATGTGTTGGGTGATTCCGCCAGCCTCACGGTCCATTACCGAGGATTGCCGCTCTACTCCGAGTGAGCGAATGTGGTCGAGGACACTGGTTTTCCCATGGTCAACATGGCCGAGTACTGCAACAATTGGTTGTCGTCGAGAACTCATTCATGTCACCTGCCCCGCTTTGTGTTTTTAAAAATTTGAAAATGTTCACTCGTAGACCCATGTCTCAGCGAGTCGAGTCCAATCGACCACACCGTCGGGGAACCAAAGCCCCAATTCGAACTGTGCGGTATCCTCTCCGTCACTGCCGTGAATGATGTTGTGACCGATGTCCATCGCGAGGTCGCCGCGAATGGTTCCTGGTGCAGCGTCTTTGCCGTCGGTTGGCCCGATGATGTTGCGGGCGACTGAAATTGCATCAGCGCCAGTCCATGCCATAGCGACTACTGGGCCGGATGTGATGAATCGAATGAGACCTGGATAGAATGGGCGCTCGTTGTGGACTTCGTAGTGAGCTTCTGCTAGTTCCTTGCTTGGAGTCAATTGCCTTAGGCCGACCAATCGCAGTCCTTTCCGCTCAAATCTACCTATGATCTCTCCGACCAAACCGCGCTGAACTCCGTCGGGCTTGACCATC
>CAUZUN010000167.1:0-3479 GCA_963583115.1 Candidatus Thalassarchaeaceae archaeon | reverse complement strand
ATTATCCCCGGCCGCAAGAAGCAGGATGACGATGTCACTCCAAACTATACCGAATTGTTGGCCCTTGAGGAGAAAGTGAAGGGCCTTCGCCTAAAGGGAATCGCTGGAATTGACCGTGCAAACACCCAAAAGGACAAAGATACCGGTGAGTTTTACATCGCAACAATCGGCAGCAACCTAGCAAAGGTGAGCCAGTTTGAAGGGATTGACAGGGCTCGAACCTACACTAACAACATCACAGAGATCCACGATTTCCTAGGAATTGAAGCAGCTCGACAGGCGATTGTCAACGAGTTGATGCTAACTCTTGGCGAGGCGCGACTCGATGTCGATGTCCGTCACCTTTTGACCGTAGCAGATGTCATGACCAGTGAAGGCGAAGTCCGAGCGATTGGCCGACACGGAGTGAGCGGAAACAAGCACAGTATCCTAGCCCGTGCGGCGTTCGAAGTTACCGTGAATCACCTGCTAAAGGCAGGAATCATCGGCGAAAAGGACGAGTTGTCCGGAGTCGCAGAGAATATCATTGTCGGCCAGCCGGTCGCATTGGGAACGGGCAGCGTCGAGTTGTTTTACATCCCAGAGGAAGACTGAAATTCCACCCATGAGAAGCAATAGTGGAGTATGGAGGAATAAGAATGGATCTAGGTAGACAATTGAAGAATGCAATGAACACAGGACTGCTACTTCTCGGCCAAAACCAAACGGCCGATGCATGTGCAAAAGGAGAGGCGAAACTGGTTATTCTTGCAGCCAATTGTCCCTCGAGTTTTGTAAATGACTTGAGTAACAGCCACCCTGATGTGCCAATTCACATGGTGCCATTGGTCAACAGGGAACTGGGTGCTGCTTGCGCAAAACCATTCCATATCAGCGCCATTTGCATCCTCGACCCGGGCAACAGTGAGTTACTCACTCTCCGTCCAAACTTAGATTGACTCTCATCAGTCGTTAATTTCGCCTTTGCGGCGAATGGGTTTTAGTCGTTTGAATGGCACCGCATAGCCTTCGGTTAAGCGAGCATTGATGAGCCGATGAAGCGCCGCCCGAACGATGGCAGTTTCGTTCCTCGCTGTTTTGGATGAACTCAAGTTCGTCATTGAGCCTGCAGCAGTCATCAGTCGAACCCCTGGGTTGACCTGTTTGGGGACTATTCGGGAAGCCCCCGGAGTTGGTGGTGTTCCAGTCGGCAAGGAGGCACACATCTGGCACGCAGTGACCGGTTGGGCGCCGATCGACAGAATGGAGTTGGAGCGTTGGTTAGTGGATGCACCGGCAGGTTGCCACTGGTTAGTTTCCGAGCGAAATTTGGTCGGTTTGGAACGGCCTCCTGAGCGGCCTGATATCACTCTAGTTTTGTGGGGTCCAAAGCAACTCGGAGATTGGTTAGGTGCCGCGGTATTATCTGGCGACCTTTCACTTCAACTCGGTGTTAAGCCACCTTCTGAATCGATAGAGGCAATCGCTGAAAGAAGCGTGAAAAGTGAACTTCCGCCACCCGACGCGGTCGCTCTCAAACCCTCTTTCAAATTGGCTACTTGGCTCACAGACCAAGGCTTCGAACAATTACCAGTGCGTCCGGTACTGATGGAGGGACGAATGTGGCGGGTCGAAGGTTATCTCATCGGACCGGAAGAAACCCGCGAGAGAAATCGCTGGACTCTGTTGGAAGACCCATTCACTGGCAAAGTCACTCGACTAGACCAAGTCGATTCCCTCCCCTTTATTCCTCAACTTGAGAAGATTTCTCCGCTCGGTTGGAGCTCGTTGGGCTCTCTGAAAAAGGAACTCACAAGTGTGTGTGAGGAGCGCCGACATTGGCAGGTCAGCCAGTCGACTTCTGATGGCAAGGTTTCTGGCAGCATTCTGCATTGGTGGAGAATAGAAGGTGAATCTGCTGAGATGACACCATCTCCAGTCTTCATGCCGGGCTGGCAAGTGAAGTTTCCAAATGACGGCTGGTTACTAGTCCACGGTCTAACTGGCGAGACGGTTACTAATGCCGAGGCAATTCAACCCTTATCGATGTGAATTGTGCAACCCAATCAGGTCAATACTTCTTCGAGTCGGTCTTGTTCAACGGCTCTGCGAAGTTCCATAGCGATCCTTCGGCCACTGCTCATTGGCTTTCTCCAAGTTGCATTTCCATAAGGATGTCCTACGCTGAGATGGACATTGGTGCCACCACCGAGCCTTGGCGCTACATCGTAGATGTAGTAGTCCATATCCTTGTCAATGCAAGTTTGTAGGCAGAAGGGTCCGATGATTCCTGGGTCGTAGTGCTCTTTGCTTGCAGTGATGAATTTCTCGCCGAGTTCGTATGCCGTTTCTAGCAGGCTCTCACGAATAGTCGCAGTGTTGTGCCCGACAACCGTCATCTCTGGAATTTGCTGGTCGATTGGCATTGTCATCTGTTGTGGCGCGGGAAGGCGCACATGACCGTCAAGACTCGACTCAAATCGCCAATCTACTCCGAGCAGTTCCAACTTCGGCATATCTTCCTCGAGGGGACTGTAAAAGAAGTTCAGATTAAACACAGGGCCGATGACATATCGCTCGATTCTCGCTCCAACCAAACTCTCTTCATCGATGACGCCTTGAGCAAGAAGTGCCTTTGATTTCTCGACATATTCTGTGTGGGATGCACAGGTGAAGAAGCCACGCTCAAGTTTCTTCTCAGCGTGGTGCAACTTGACGATGGACAAACAGTCAATCTCTTCTGGAGTTTCAATCGCTTCAGGATAGGGTAACCCCGCTTGGTCGAGAATCCAGTAGTAATCCTGCTCTTCAGTCCTCTCTTCCATGCGCAGCATATTGCGGCTTCCAAACATTGGTACACGGAAATCATTCTCGATTTCCGACATTCCACAGTAGGAGGTGAATGATCGATTAGGGATGTAAACCACATTTCGGTCCCTCATTTGCTCCTGGAACTGAGGTTCGAGGACGCCGTTGAATTTGTCGAGAGTAATCGCTTTGTCAACCATGCCACGGATGACTCGGCCAGAGGGATTTCGTTGGGTTCGGAAGTATTCGGAGTATGTCTTTTCACGGCCTTTTTGGCAGTATGCCACGGTGGGGAACCCCTCTTCGATTGCCCCGTCACAAATGTCGAGCGCTGAATGGCTCGCCGTCATACCGATACGAAGTTTCATCCTGTCGTATTCCTCGAGAATTTCTTGGATGTCGGAGTGTTCAATCATATCATCGCCTCTTCTTTTCTTTTCTCTTCATCGCCATTAATTGCTCTGTCGAAAGGGTCTTGCCAGACATTAGAGCACTCATCAAATCTTGAGCCTCAGGCCTTGCTTCCATTCTTGTCGGCTCGTGACCGGCTTCTCTGTCTTGCTTCGCCTGCAATAAGTGACGGATGCTGTAAGTTGTTCGCATCGCAACGATGTACTGTTGATGTTCGGTGTCAGCCTGAATTTTAGCGGCCACGAATGCACGATGTGCTGCCTCGTGGTCAGCGTTGAGTC
>CAUZUN010000166.1:0-3485 GCA_963583115.1 Candidatus Thalassarchaeaceae archaeon | reverse complement strand
TGTGCCTGACCTACTGATCAATCCGCACGCTATTCCAAGCCGAATGACTGTCGCACACATCCTTGAGATGATTGGCGGCAAGGTTGGCTCGATGGAAGGCCGATTCATTGACGGAACCGCTTTCTCAGGAGAGAAGGAAGATTCCCTTCGTGAGGGACTACTTCGCCATGGATTCGCCCACACAGGTCGTGAGCGAATGGTCAACGGAGAGACTGGTGAAGAGTACCCAGCCAACATCTTCGTTGGTTGCATCTACTACCAGAAGTTGCACCACATGGTGAGCAGCAAGATTCACGCTAGAAGCCGTGGAAGAGTGCAAATTCTAACCCGTCAGCCTACCGAAGGCCGAGCCCGACAGGGTGGACTTCGATTCGGTGAGATGGAGCGTGACTGTCTGATTGCACACGGTGCTTCGATGGTCATCAAAGACCGACTACTCGACGAATCGGATGGAGTCAGACTAGCGGTTTGCGCTCAGAGTGGCCATGTTGCCTTCTGGGATTACCGCAGGCGCTGTTATGTCAGCCCGATTCACGGTGAAAGCGCTGAGGTGCACATGGTGCAAACCTCCTATGCGTTCAAGTTGCTATTAGACGAAATGAAGTCGCTCGGAGTCGCTATGAGACTCGAGCTGGCGGACCAGAGGTGATTAAGATGAAGAAAATGGACCGTTCAAAAATACCAAAGCGCATTTCAGCCATCAAGTTCGGCTTAATGTCGCCTAATGAGATTCGCCGCCTTAGTGCGGTAGAAGTCAAGACTGCTGACACCTACAAGGATGACGGACACGCCTACCATCAAGGTTTGATGGACCCACAGATGGGTGTTATTGAGCCCGGTGTGCGATGCCAAACTTGTGGAAACAAGCACGATGAGTGCCCGAGCCACTTCGGCCACATTCAACTTGAGTTGCCAGTCATTCATTGCGGCTTCACAAATCTAATCAAGACCTCTTTGAAGTCTACTTGCAATACTTGCAATCGAATTCTTCTGCAAGAGCAGGCTGGAACCCACCCGCTCGATGAGACGAAATCCGAGCAAGACTACTACCGAGAGCGTGTTGAAGATATCATGCAGAAGCACGGACCTGGTTCGCCTGAATTCAAGAAGGCAGTCAAGGATATTGAGAAACTCTGCTGTTCAGCTAAGCGAAGAGTTTGCATGCACTGTGAGGCAGAACAAGGCAAAATCATGCTTGAGAAGCCGACCACATTCAAAGAGAAGAAAGTCGACAAGAGCGAGCACAAGTTGAACGCTCGTGACATCCGAGAATGGTTGGAGGGAATCCCATCCGATGATTTGATTTTCATTGGTATGCAGAAGGACACAAACCGTCCAGAATGGATCGTTATGAGAGTGCTTCCAGTACCCCCAATTACCGTTCGCCCTTCGATTACATTGGAGAGCGGTGACCGTTCTGAGGACGACTTGACACACAAATTAGTCGATGTGTTGAGAATCAACCAGAGGCTGCGTGAAAACCGTGACCAAGGTGCGCCACAACTGATTGTTGAGGACCTTTGGGAGTTGTTGCAATACCACATCACCACCTACTTCGACAACCAGACCAGCGGTATTCCACCCGCCCGCCACCGTTCCGGCCGACCTCTCAAGACTCTGACACAGAGACTCAAGGGGAAGGAGGGTCGCTTCCGAAGCAACCTTTCAGGAAAGCGTGTGAACTTTTGCGCCCGTTCGGTGATTTCGCCGGACCCGTTCCTCGACATCAATCAAGTCGGAGTTCCTGAGATGTCAGCGAAGGAACTTACTGTTCCCATCCGTGTAACAAGCAGAAACAGGGAACAATTGCGTCAGATGATTCTGCGCGGCCCAGACATTCACCCTGGTGTGAACTACATCGTTCGCGGCGACAACAACCGTGTTCGGATTACCGACAAAACCAAGTTCATCTGGTCCGGATTCCGCTGCCTCAACCCGAATTGTGACGGTGGGGACGAAGAAAGAGAGGAGCCATACACTGGCATGAATCCTGAGTTGAATGAGGTTTTGAGAGCACCAAACTTCCTACCTGGGATGAATATTCGTCAAGAGAACAAGAGAACGATTGATGGTCTACAAGAATTGTATGTTGCAGACTTAGAATCAACAATCGCTAACCTACGAGGCGAGGACGACGAAGGCCGTCCACTCAAGGACGATGACCCTAATGCTATCATTCACAACAGGTGGCGCTGGGAGCGAGAACATCCCGGAGCAGATTATCCTGAACATCTAGAAGTTGTCTGCCCGCACTGTGGTTCACCATGGGACGAAGAAGAGGAAGAGCGCAGTCCAGTAGAAGACCGACTGTCAACTCACGACCTTGAAGGCAATCCAAAGCCAGGAATGGTAGTCGAGCGTCACTTGATAGATGGCGATGTAGTCATCTTCAACCGACAGCCGTCACTACATAGAATGTCGATGATGGTCCACGAAGTTCGTGTCATGCAAGGCAAGACATTCCGCTTCAACCTAGCAGTATGCACTCCTTACAACGCTGACTTCGATGGTGACGAGATGAATCTCCACATCATTCAGTCCGAAGAGGCTCGCGCTGAGGCTAAGATTCTAATGCGTGTTCAAGAGCACATCTTGAGCCCTCGCTACGGCGGAGCGGTCATCGGTGGAATTCACGACCACATCTCGGGAGCCTACCTTTTGACAAACAACGACCGAATCATCCCGAAGACGCAAGCACTCGATGTGCTTGGAATCATTGGTTGGACCGGCGATTTGCCTAAAGAAATCAAAGATGATGACGGAGTTCTAGGATACATGGGCCGCGAGTTGCTCAATTTGATTATCCCATCAGGTATCAGTCTTCGATACAAGAGTCGAAGCAACGACCAAGTTGAAATCATTGACGGGGAAATCATCTCAGGAACAATCGACAAGTCTGGAATCGGCGCTGAAGGTGGCCGCCTCTTGGATGCAGTCGTTCAAACCCACGGCTCTGAAGTTGGCGCACAATTCCTCAACGACATGACACGCCTAACCATAGGAATCTGCACTGCACTCGGATTCACAACAGGAATCGATGACGAAGACATGCCTCCCGCAGCGCGTATTGCAATCAAGAAAATCAACGCTGCAGCGGTGGCATCAGTCGACGACAAACTGGAATTATTCGGCGATGACGGAAAGAAGTACGAAGCCCGACCAGGAAGGACCCCTCGCGAGACATTGGAGGAAGATTTGATGAGTATTCTCGACGAGTCCCGTTCGAAGACTGGTGAGATTGCGAGAGAACATCTTGCAGACGACAACGCAGCCGTTATGATGGCTGTATCCGGAGCGCGTGGTTCAATGGACAACCTCTCTATGATGGCCGGTTCAATCGGTCAGACCAGAGTTCGTGGAAAGAGACTTGAGCGCGGTTACCAAGACCGTGTCCTTTCCCATTTCCCAAGAAACGCCAAAGGTGCTGTTGAGAAGGGATTCGTTGCTTCTTCATTCAAGAGCGGCCTACAACCGACGGAGTTCTT
>CAUZUN010000165.1:0-3500 GCA_963583115.1 Candidatus Thalassarchaeaceae archaeon | reverse complement strand
TTTACAACGAGCGACTCAACATCTCAAACGCACTCGAAATCCTCAATGGATACGATGTGATTCTCGACGGAACCGACAATATTCCGACCCGATATTTGGTCAGCGACGCGTGCGAAATTCTTGGCATCCCATGGGTCTACGGCAGTATTTTTCGCTTTGAGGGACAGGTCACCCTGTTCAATTTCGAAGGTGGGCCCAACTACCGCGACCTCTTTCCAACCCCCCCTCCCCCCGAGTCTGTACCCTCCTGCGCTGAGGCCGGAGTATTGGGTGTCCTACCTGGTGTGGTAGGCTCTATTCAAGCGACTGAGGCGCTGAAAGTAATTCTTGGAATCGGCGAATCTCTTTCTGGCAGGCTGTTAGTCTACGATGCAAAAGGGATGGATTTTCGAACGCTTCAGGTCGGCGAGTTTCCCGAGCGAACGCCCGTAACTGAACTCGTCGAACTGGATGCTTACTGCGAGTTGCCGGCCGGCGCAAGTTCAAACGAGGGTGCCGCCGGCAGCAGTGATGTAGCCAGCGATGGAACAGGGGGCGATGGAATGTTTGGAATCGGAGGAGCGGGCAACATCTCACCCGACGAATTCGTGGCTCGGCGTGAGACTGGCTGGGAGCCCTTTTTCCTTGATGTCAGGAGAGCGGATGAGGAGGAGATTGTCTCACTGCCGGGCACTGACTTGAGGGTAGACCACAACGATATTTTGAGCCACCTCAGTGAAATTCCAAAGGACAAGGATATCGTGGTCTACTGTCGCACCGGACAGCGCTCAATGATGGTCGCCTTCGCCCTCAAACAATCAGGATACGACCACGAAGTTCTGAATCTAGCCGGTGGAGTCCACGCTTGGGCCGACCTCGTCGATTCGACAGTTCCGAAGTACTGAGCGGCTGAAGGTTGAAGTCATACCCGCATCACGGAACTGATTGAATGGCGACAGTTATCGTGGCTGACGAGAGCGAGGGGCGGCGCAACCTGCTCGCCGGTTCGATCGAGAGAGAAGGCTACACCGTCACCCGCACGGCTACTCTGAGGCAGTGTGAAGGAACCGCACTTGCTACCATGCCAGATGTTGTCATCATCGATGGAAATTGGACGACTGGAGATGCTGTCGATACCGCTAGCAGACTCACTTCAGACCCAGAATTCGACCTCAAGTGCAGGGTTGTCATCCTAGCGACAGACAGTGGCCAAGATTTCCTCGTTTCAGCCGCCCAGGCGGGCGTATCTGAGGTGCTCACAAAACCTGTCGATATGGGAAAATTACTCCTCCAACTGCAAAAACACGCAAACAAACTGTTCGTGCCTCCACCCGCCGACATCGATACCGGCGGAAAAGGCGGCTTCTTTGACATCCAAGTGACTGCAGGAGACCCCTCTTGGTCGCTCCCTATCCTACAAGACCTGTTAGGCGAGGACTCTCTAGACGAAGACTTCCTTCAAGTGATACTGGGTCAAATCGATGATGAATTGGAATCCATTGAAAACCTCGATTCCGACTCCTTGAAAACGATTTTGAGAGCCGCGTTTGACGCCCTTATTTTGGACGCCACCGAAGAACATGAGGGGGGTGAGGAAGAACAGCGGCTGAGCAGGTTGGAAATAGCGTTGGACAAACAGGCTGATCGGGTTGAGAAAGCGCTCGAGTCTGCGATGGACCCAGTGCTGGACGAGGTACCAGAGGAGGTCATAATCCTCACCGAAGAGACCGGCTTGATTCCGACCGACCCCGACGCTCTCAACATGACTGTGCGAACGCTGGAACTGATACATGAATTACTCTGGGAAATTGGAATCCCCGGCCGACTTGCTGACACGACGCTCTCAACTCGAGTTGAAGAGGCGGTCACTCTAACCCGAGATGCGAAAGAGGCGCTTGAAGGATTCTTACCCGATGAATGAGAATAGACTCAAATGATTTTTTTTCGCACGGCTGCACAGAGGAAAGGTGGTTCAATCGCTTCAACATTTTTTCTCGACAGTTCCAAACTAAGGATTCTCACATTTTCGCGACTAACCGGCAGAACCGGCAGACAGGTTTCGGCGGGTATGCAGAAAAATTAATGGTAACAAATTGAAGGAGTCAAAGGCGAAGACGGAGGATGCTTTGAAGGCTGAATCGGGTTCGGCAACAGTAAGGGTGGAACAAATGGCTGAGCAGTCTGAGATGCCGCCGATTTTCGGCGCCAAATGGAAGCCGCGAATTCACCTCGAATTCACCTCCCCCCTGTTGGTTCCAGAAGTACGTTCCGAACTACTCCGTTTCATCGCTGAAAAGCACGATGGCCATCTGCGTGTTGTCGCATTCGTCTGGGATGAAGCAACTGCCGGGATAGAAAAATGGGATGGCGAGGAGTATCACGCTTTCAGCGAGGAATTGGTGGCGGCAATCTGTGAGAATCTTGAACGAAGAACCGAGGAAGAATTGACTTCTGAGGTAGCCGCTTCCGAGGTCATCCCCCGGAGAAGCGGGATTGAGCACCTCGGAAGGCGAACGGCTCGACTTGCCGTCGACTTACGGTTGGCGCTTCGCCGGATTGCGCATGAGAAATCCGTCACTATGGAGCAACGACTCGAATGGCAGCGAATGATGACGAGAACTCGTCTGCTCGATGAGCATTTGAAAGACCTCTCAACAAATGGAGTCCCGACTCCTGATGGTGGCACATTTGGAGGCAAGGGATTTCGCTCAACTTGGCAGGAGTCAGTAGTTGCATGCGCAAGTGCGCTCAAACGGGCTATCGACCAACCAGTCGGACATCGCCATGAAGGTGATGTCGTATCTCCTATGATTCGAGATGTTGGATTGGCCCTCGCGATGGGCCAATCTCCAACCGAGATTTTTGCCGCTCAAATGGGTAAGGCAGGCTCACTGATGTCTGGTGGACATGCAGGAGCTGGAGGCCGTGACCTGCATATTGGAAATTGGAGTTTGGGAATTCTGCCCCCAACAGCGCCGCTTCCCATCGCTTCTGCCACAACAACTGGAATTGCGCTCGCCAGTCAGCGACTCGGAATAGAGCGGTTCCAATTAGCGCCTGTAGGCGAAGGTTGCAGCAGCAGTGGAGAATTTTGGGAAGCGCTGAATTTCGCCGGTGCCAGAGGGTTACCAATCTGCTATGTCATCCAAAACAACCAAATCGCCCTCGACACCTTTCCTGCTCACCAGAACAACGCTGAATTGTGGGGCGATAAGGGTGCCGCCGTCGGCCTTCCATCGTGGGCTATCGATGGTTCTAATCCGGCTGCATACTACGCTTCTATAGCAACTGCAAGGGAGTTCGCCTTGCAAGGCGGAGGTCCTACACTTTTGCATGTTGAGACTATGCGGGGATGTGGCCATGCACACCACCATGACGACCTCTATCTAGGTGCGCCAAGTGGAAATCCACCGGGCTATGTGGGTCAAAATTTGATGACTTATTGGGCTGAAAAAGACCCTGTTCCCAATCATCGCGAGTTGCTCAAACAAATCGGGGTAGAGGAGGCTGCTCTCGCAGCG
>CAUZUN010000164.1:0-3527 GCA_963583115.1 Candidatus Thalassarchaeaceae archaeon | reverse complement strand
AAATTTGGCCAGTAACATTCACGCTTCGCCTCAATGTCCAATCTATGCCAGTGAGGTCTTCGGTGATTTCGAATTCCTCCCAGAGCATCAAATCACTGCCGGCAGACGCGTTGGCAATCCAATCGCCCTCGGGAAGTTCAACTCGATAGGTGGAACTGTCGTTGTCGTAAACCGCTTGAATCATTTCATCATCGCTGAGCATCTCTCCTGAGAACCAGACATCAATATCTGTGACAGTCTCTACTGTGCCACCGCCGAGGTCCTTTGCTAGAGTGAATTCAATATCGAAATGCATCGGAATCGGTGAATTCTCATCGATTATCACGAATTCTTCTGCGGCTGCTTCAGGACGAATTGCTGCTAGTCCACCGCAAACGGTTGGTGAAGATGGCGAGACCCAAGGCACGCACTCGTAGAAGCCGTCACCATCTGAATCCATTCGGACCTTATAGCTCCCATCAGGGAGAGGTCCGAATCCAAACGAGCCTGTCTCATTTGTTGTGAGGAAGCACGGTGCTAATCCTACGACATCGCAACTCTCTGTTGGAAGTTCACCGGGCCGCGCATCGTCTAGAAGTTCTAATGTTAGATTGACACCAGTATCAGAATTAATCCAAACTAGTGTTCCTTCAATCCATGAACCGGGTAGAAGCAACTCAATATCGCTGGTAGGTTCGGCTCCAATTTCAAGCGGAGTCGATAGACGGGTTTCGTTCCCGTTGGGAAGAACTACCATCACTCGATAGACACCGGGCAAAGCATCCACAATATGGAAACTGCCCGGCTCAACCATGTCACCGGAGAATAATGCTGCTCCACTGAACAGACCGGACCCATTGATTGTACCATAGGTTTCAAGAGATTCATCTAAGGCATCGACAACGAAAATCCCATTGCCGACCAAAGTCTCTCTGTAAAGATGTGATGTGAAGTAGACTGACTGATTCGCAGTCACCCTTCCGACGCCCTCAAACGCCCCTTCGAAAACATACTCCAAGGGCGAACTTTCGTTCACCGAACAAACCGTCGTGCCCAAAGGTACGCTCGTGTTGTCACAAGGCTCCACTGTGGTGTCGCTGGTGATAGAGCCGACGAATGAACCGCGACCCTGGAACTTCCCCTCTCCTGTGAAGGAGTGGTTGTGGAGAATTTCTCGGGTGTAGTTTCCGGTAAAGTCGGAGACCAAAACTGGGCCGTCACTGTCCATGTAAGCGGGGCCAGTAATCAACATCTCACCATCACCTCTGAAGGTTCGTGGGTGCTCTTCAGTACCCTCTACTGTGCCGTTTGTAGTCCAGATGTGAGCAACCTCTTGGTCGGTCCAAATGTCTGTCAAAATCAACTCATGTGAGACGAGCGGGGTGCCGTCGAAAGAAGAGTGGCCGTCCCATCGAACCACTCCGGTAGCACTCGATGCAGGAATATCAATCGTCTGTTCGATAACATATCCGCCATCGGTATCAGCTTGGTCACCGGTTACATTGAACTCAACCGCGCCGAGCAACTTACCTCCTGAGACATTCGCAAGGATTGCTGTTACTGGGTTAATTTCACGAACTCCTTCTTCCAGTTCCTGGCCTAGGATATCGTAGGTCCAAGTCTGCCATTCTTGGTAGTTGTTCTTCGCTTGAGTAATACTGTCACGGTCGTGCACGAGACCCTCCTCGGGGTCTTCGGCAAATCCGGTAAATGCGGTCACACGAATGTGGCCTGCTGGAACACGGAACTCAAAGTGGCCGTTTTCATCAGCATCAACACTGCCGATTGGAATCCAATACTCGCGAGGGTCCTCATCGGATGCATCCTCGCCACTGTAAGCATCCCTCTCAATCAAGAGACGGGCATTTGGAACAGTCGATATGTCGCCGAGTACGACATCGCCAGTTAGTGTGGCACCGCTGTAATACTTCAGAATCTTGACATATGTGTTCGCATCATACCAAGGTCGATTTTCGTCAGCGCTAGCATCATACCAGTTTGCGAGTACGAAGTGATTCATCATCGCAGCCGGTAGAGGGAATGCATACTGTAGAGATTCATTCGCTGTACCTCGCATATCGAAATGCTGTCCCGGCTGGGAAGGCTTACCTAGAAGACCCAAATCTTCTGAGCCGTAACCGATGTAGGCTTTTGCAATCATAGTGTCGAAGAATTCGGATTGCTGGTCTATGCGGATATCGACTGTACGGATGACATCGACATCATTCTGCGACTGACTTCGGAGAATATCTCCCTTGTACTCCACTTCGTACTGTTCTTGCGTCATATCGACGAAGAAACTCGAATCGCCCCGCTGAGTAACATAGAATGTATCCATGTAGGTTGACGGGTCGAGCCCGGAGAGGGTTGTCGGTGCGTAGAAAATCCCGGTTGGGTTTCCGCCGCTTTGGTCGTAGGAACCCGCAGTCGGGTAGAGTCTGTTGTCGATCGCGAAGTAGCGGATGTCGTGATTCCGGTCGATGGTGTCGCCGGGTGAGCCTGACGAATCGCTTACCGTGTAGGTGATACCGTTGGTCACCGATGCGTAAAGTGACACTAACTCCTCCATTCCGAGTGCTGCGGTCAAGAAAGTTCTGCCAAGTGCGAGCCTTGCGTTTTGACGGTGTAGAGAGGTTGCGACCGAATCAAATTCCTCGACGATATCTTTGGTGTACCAGTAATCGCCGATGACATAGTGGCTAATCTCATCTTTTACCTCATCGTTGCGCTCCTTGGTTTGGTTAAACATCAACATTGCATCATATTCCAACTGGTAGTTGGTGCCGACCTGTTCACGACTGTCATAGACTCGGTAAATCTTGGTGGCAAGTGGTAGTCCATTTTCATCAATCGCGTAGCCTACTCCGAGGTGAACTGACCCTGCGCTCTTGTAAATCTCGAATGAACGGGCTTCGACGCCTGCTCCATCATCGCCTCCGAGTGTGTTGAGTAACACGAACTCATCAACTTGAGAACCGGTTAAGTGTTCTTCGAGAGCAGCAGTAAATTCAGGTGTATGCACGCCATCATTGTAGCGTAGGTCACCCTCTGATAATGTCATGATGAAGAGAGCGAGTAAGTCGGCTTCGCCTTGTGCCAACAGCATATTTCCGGCTGCTGGAATTCCGCTTTGGAAGTTGTCGGCGACAGTTGGGTGTGAGCCTTGAGCAAGCGCTTGGAATCCATAGTCCCACCATGAGACGAAGCCAGGCCGTTGTCCAAATGGGACCTCGGAATCTTGGTCTTGCATCCATTGGTATGCAGCGTTCCATTGGCCGCCATTGAAGGCAGAACCGAATGAGCCCATATACCAACAACTGGTTTCTTTGTTTGAACCGCGACAATTGGCGTTTGGATTGTAAGGTGTTGAGTCCAAGACAGACCATCCAAAGAGGGGGTCTTCGGCGCGCAGGAGCGACGGAGTGATGTTGTAGAGAACTGAATCAACTTCCTTCGCTTCAGCATTTCCGGAGGGAATCCCTGAGTCGAGGCCATAAGCAGCGTGCTGTGAAAACACTAGCAAGAAGACTATGAAAATCGCAAATACA
>CAUZUN010000163.1:0-3554 GCA_963583115.1 Candidatus Thalassarchaeaceae archaeon | reverse complement strand
TCATGCCACTCCGCAACGATTCTGACCGTTCCCGAAAGAATGTTCGAATATGTGATGACTGAGTCAATCATCATCCTCAAGGAGTCACCAGCGTCAATGATTTCTTGCAGATACTCCTTCTCATCATCATCGATTATGGAAGGGGAAATCGCCAACAAGTCGGCAAAGCCGAGGACTCCCGAAAGGGGAGTCCGTAAATCGTGGCTGAAATTAGCGATGAACCCAGCCTGAAGGTTGTGAGCGCGCGAGAGTTCGGTGTGAGCGAGTCTGATATCTTGATGGGCGTTTTTCGTCTCATCGAGTTGACTCTCCAGCGCCCGCTGCAAAACAATCAATTCAGTCACATCTTGATAGGAGCAAATCGAGCCGCTGATCCTACCATCGTGACCGAACAAAGGCTCTGCGGTCCCCATCAAGTGGAGAATACGGCCGTTGGGGTGCTCGATTGAGAAATGATAGTCGTGCTGCGATTCACCTGTTCTCAAGGCATTGAACAGCGGTCCTTCGTTAGGAGGCAGCGGTGCGCCGTGTGCATCGCGGAAGGTCATCATCTCGCCCCATTCAGATTCCCATCCCGAAGGCGAGGGTGTAGGCGGGAGGTCAGTCATTATTTTTCGGGCAAAGGGGTTAGCGTGTACCAGTGAGCCTGAAGTATCGACTTCCAAGATTGCACTGTTCATCGAATTCAGAAGCGCACGGAGCCGAGACTCCATCGTCGGCGGGGCCGGGGTTGTGTCGAACGGGTCGCTCATCCTGTCTCCTCGGTTGCAGCCATCCCTCATTTTAAGATAGCCGTTTTGCAACCCAAGGGGGGCTCAAAACAAATCATCGAGGTCAAATGCGTCGGGCAGCGCCTCAACCTTCTCGACCTCTTCTTGCTCTTGTTGCTCTTCGTGGAGTTGCCATTCCGCTTTCTCAACATAGCCGAGTTCCTTCGCTTTCTCAAGATTTCCTTCGGCCAAGTAATACTCGATCCACTCATCCCGGCGTTTTTCCTCACCGTCGAACAGTTGCTCCTGTAACGCGACATTTTGACGGACCAGTTGACCGCTTCGCTTCGCTGCCTGTCGAGCAACCATAGCCACTAGAATAGCCAGCAGCAAAAGGGTGACCAAACCACCGAGGACATAGGTCGAAATCTGTGCCAATGTTGGACCAGAGTTACTTGAGGGGTCAGAGCCATCATCGACCTCCACAATCGCACAACTACCCGGGGCTTCCCAAATCAAGGGGTCGTAAACACAGTAGTCGGAGAGGTCAGACCAGCCGTCTCCGTCAGTATCCTCGCAGCCATACCGGTCTTCGTTGGAGGTGCCGTATTTGGAACGGCAGTCATCAGCCTCAAACGCATCTCGAGTGGTATTGTCGCCATATCCGTCGCCATCGCTGTCCTTCCATTGACTCGGTTGGAAAGGGAAATCATCTGGGTCGGTACCATTGGGGTTGTCACCCCAACCGTCAGCGTCTGTGTCATTCCATTGAGTATCTTCAAGGGGGAAGGCATCGGGAAGGCGAGCGCCTTCCAAGAACTCTCCAGGCCAGCCATCTTGCCGAGTCGCATTCCAAGTGGAATTCCCCCAGTTGTCACCATATCCGTCATCGTCGGAGTCCTTCCATTGTGTCTCCTCGGCAGGGAAATCATCGCGCGTGTCAGCCCAACCGTCACCGTCAGCGTCAGGGCAACCATAGGTGCTGCCTTTGTCACTAGTACCGGGGACATCAGGACAATCATCCCGTTTTGGTGAAAGAGCATCATCGCCGAATCCGTCGCCATCGCGGTCGGAGGATTGGAGTGGGTCTTCAGGGAATGCGTCGACATTATCTGCGACTCCATCTTTGTCCGAGTCGGGACAACCTCGATTGGAATCGTCGTCCATCACTTGGCCGCCTTCAAGTGGACAGAGGTCGGGCTTGAAGGCGTTCTCCACATAGATTCCAGGCCATGATAAGTTACGCTCAAGAGTCCACGAGTCGTTAGCATAGTTGTCACCGTAACCGTCTCGGTCAGTGTCATACCATTGAGAGGGGTCATCTGCAAACCAATCCCCGTTCGGACCATTCGGGTAGTCACCGTAGCCGTCGCCGTCTCGGTCACCGCATTGGGTGCTGTCATTAGGGAATAGGTCGGGTGTGTTGCCATCGAGATTGTCGCCACATCCATCGCCGTCGGAATCGCTCCATTGAGTATCATCGTATGGGAAGGGCTCACCTCCGTCTGACCAACCATCTAGGTCACTGTCTTTGCAGCCATCCCTATCCTCGTACGAGGTTCCGTTGTATCCGGGACACGCGTCTCCATTGGTGCCAGTTGAGTTGTCACCGTAGCCGTCTCCATCAGAGTCGCACCACTGGCTCGGGTCTTCTGGCCATGCATCTCCATAGCCCACGCCGGCGAAGCAGGCTGGCCAATCAGGGTCAGGGTCGGACCATCCATCTCCATCACTATCCGGGCACGCTAAACGGTCCCAAATCGAATTTCCATGACGATAGATACAACCATCTGAGCGAGTTGTGAAAGGCTCATCACCTACCCAGTCTCCGTCAGTGTCGTTCCACTGGTCCGGGTCTTCAGGGAAGACATCGATGTCAATCATTTGGATAGGGGTCATCGACAGGAGTTCGCCCGGCCAGTTAACCGGTCGGATTGTGATCCATGAGGCGTTTGCGAAGTTGTCGCCATAGCCGTCGAGGTCGGAATCATTCCATTGAGTCGGATTGTTTGGCAACCAGTCGAGGGCGCCGTATGGACTTGGATCGCGAGTGTCAGCGGTGTTGTCTGGGTATCCGTCGAGGTCAGCGTCAGACCATTGATTTTCGTCGTTGGGGAAATCGTCGTTCAAGTCGGACCAGCCGTCGCCATCAGCGTCAGGACAGCCGAATCGGTCTTCGGTAGAAGTCCCGCTTGTGTTAGGGCAGGCGTCTGGTTGGTAGGCTGGGGCGGGATTATCGCCGTATCCATCGTTGTCGCTGTCGTCCCACTGGGTGCCGTCCTCGGGGAAGGCGTCATCCTGGTTGAGAACTCCGTCGTTATCGATGTCGGGGTCTACTACCCAGTGGTAGATGCCCTCATCGTTGCGGCCGTGCGCTGAGATGATGTAGTCGCCATTTGGGTGCCAAGTTACTCCATAGATGCTGCCGCAGTTGTTGCCGCCACCGCTGGAGGTGCAGCCGCCAGGACGGGGTGCGGACATGGTGTCGACGATGTAGCCGGTGTCGGCATTGAATACCCTCAATCTGGCTCCATCCGCTTGATAGTAGGTGTGGGCAGCGACCAATTGGGTCGAGTCTGGTGAAAAGACGATTGCGTTGCATGATGTAGATGTAGCATACACCCACTTTTGAAGCCCGGTTGACACATTGTAAACTCGCACTCTCGCACCACTACTTTCGTATGCTTCACAAACTCCGATGGAATTACCATCAGGGGCCCATGCGATGGAGTTCAGTGCTCCTCGATTAGTATTGATTGACCTGTTAACAGACCAAGTTCCGGTGTTGTAAATCCAAACATCCTCTCTTCCGCCAATCAAAATACGGCTGCCATCTGGACTCCA
>CAUZUN010000162.1:0-3573 GCA_963583115.1 Candidatus Thalassarchaeaceae archaeon | reverse complement strand
GCATCGAACAAGGTTCAGCGCTTCCTTCGATGCAAGTCGATTACAATCGGGGTCTAATCGATTACTTGTTCTCAGTCCAGCGCTGAACTCCTGCGCGAGCGGCCACATCGATTGTAATTGGTCAGCTCGCGCTGAGTTCAAATCCGCCGAGCCCGGCGATTTTCGTCGATTGTTATGGGCTCGGGCGGATTTGAACCGCCGATATCCGCCATGTGAAGGCGGCGTCATAACCGCTAGACCACGGGCCCGATGAGGTGCGCCACATTGGTGTTCAGTTTAACGGTGACTGAGATACATTCGGCATTATTGCTATGGTCGGCTAGATTCGCAGTGGATTTGATAAATCACACACCACCTCATCGCTCGATGGCTGAACACAAGAGCATCGAGAATCTGTTGGATGAACAGCGACAATTCCCTCCGCCGGAGCCAATCGCGAGTGATGCTCATATCACCAATTTTGATGAATATCAAACGATGTGGAAACGGAGCATCGAAGACCCCGATGGCTTCTGGGGTGACATCGCAGAGGATTTCGAGTGGTATCGAAAATGGGACACAGTCTCCTCTTGGGATTTCGAGAAAGGTGAAATCAAATGGTTTGAAGGCGCCCAACTCAATGTCAGCGTGAACTGTCTCGACCGTCACATCGCGGCGGGTCGAGGTGATTCCCCTGCAATCTCATTCGAGGCAGATGATGGAGAAAGCACCACCTACACTTTCAACGAAGTCCTCGAACAGGTCTGCCGCCTCGGAAATCTATTGCGCGCTAACGGCGTAGCCAAAGGTGACCGAGTCACCATCTACATGCCAATGATTCCTGAACTTGCCTTCGCCCTTCTAGCATGTGCAAGAATAGGCGCGCCACACTCGGTTGTCTTCGGCGGGTTCTCAGCGGATTCACTCGCTCAACGAATTGTCGACTGCACATCTGAAGTCATGATCACGACAGACGCTGGAATTCGCGGCGGTCGCACTGTTCCACTCAAGTCAATCGGCGACGCCGCGGTAAAACTGGCCGCAGCGAAGGGCGTCGATGTCCGCTGCGTCCTCGTCAACCATCGCGCAGGCGAGGGAGTTGGCGTAGGAGCCCCGGGTTGGGTCGAAGGCAGGGATGTCGACATGGATGCGGGGATGGCATCTCAAGAAACGGTTTGCGAACCGGAAGTTTTGGACGCCGAAGACCCACTTTTCATCCTCTACACATCTGGCTCAACCGGCCAACCGAAAGGCGTTTTGCATACTCAAGCGGGCTACATGATTTGGACCGCGACGACGACAAAATATGTCTTTGATTTGGACCCCGAAAGAGACCTCCACTTCTGCACCGCTGACATCGGCTGGATCACCGGCCACTCCTACATCGTCTACGGGCCACTCGCCATGGGCTGCCACACGCTGATGTTCGAGGGCATCCCAACCTACCCTGACGCCGGTCGATTCTGGGAAATCTGTGACAAACACAAACCCGCCACCTTCTACACCGCCCCCACTGCAATTCGGGCTTTGATGGTCCACGGAAACGACCCGGTAACCCGCTTCAAACGCAGTTCCATTCGCGTCCTCGGAACTGTGGGAGAGCCTATCAACCCAGAGGCTTGGATGTGGTACCACGAGGTTGTAGGCGATTCTACTCGGCCAATTGTAGATACTTGGTGGCAGACTGAAACTGGTGGAATCATGATTACACCGTTGCCCGGAATGACGACTACAAAACCGGGCTCTGCGACCTACCCATTCTTCGGAGTCAACCCAAAGATTGTCCACGCTGACGGCTCGGAGTGCGAGCCCAACGAGGGCGGCTACCTCATTTTGGAGGGGGCTTGGCCGGGGATGATGCGCACGGTTTACGGAGACCATGAACGGTTCATCAAGACATACTTCAGCCAGCAGCCGGGGCGTTATTTCACCGGGGACGGAGCTCGTCAGGACGAGGATGGATGCTTCTGGATAATGGGTCGGATTGACGATGTCATCAACATCTCAGGTCATCGGATGGGAACCGCTGAGGTCGAGTCGGCGCTAGTCGAACACGAGGCGGTCGTTGAGGCCGCAGTAGTTGGGTTTCCACACGAAATCAAAGGGCAAGGAATCTACTGCTTCGTGACTCTCGAAGGTGGCAGTTCACCTTCCCCTGAACTTGCTCAAGAATTGCGCCAAGGAGTTCGAAAAATCATCGGGCCAATCGCCACACCCGACAAGGTTCACTTCACCCAAGTGTTGCCAAAGACGAGGTCCGGGAAAATCATGCGGAGAATACTGCGAAAAATCGCTTCAGGAGATATTTCTGACATGGGCGATACCAGCACTCTTGCCGACCCGAGTGTGGTCACTGAACTGCTTGAGAGCCGTCCGGAGTGAATTTTATTCCGCCGATTTAACTAAAACGACGGCAAGAGGCGAACTAACGAGGGGTGTAGTATGTCTGCTGACCATCGCAACGAAGGAACGCCTCTCGACAGCGACTATCTCAATTCGATTCACATCAACCGCTCAGCCCTCGAAAGGCGAGCGGCCAGCCTGCCAAAACGGCGCGCAGTGAAGAGTGATTGGCAGGTCGCATGGATGCTACACGCCATCCGCTGCATTGACCTAACAACACTTGCCGGCGACGATACTCCAGCGAGAGTCAAGAGGTTGGCCCAGAAGGCTAGCCGTCCTGTCCGAAAGGATTTGCTAAGCGCCTTGGAATTGGATGTGGATACAATCCACTGCGCCAGCGTTTGTGTCTACCACAATATGGTCCCGACAGTTACCGAAGCACTTGAGGGAAGCCCGGTCGGAACCTGCGCAGTATCAACCGGATTTCCGGCAGGCCACATTCCCCACGGCCAAAAACTGGAACAGATTGAGGCTTCTGTCGCCGCCGGCGCTGATGAAATCGATATTGTTGTCAGCCGCGCCAATGTTTTGGGCGGCGACTGGCAGGCACTCTACGACGAAGTGAAGGACTTCCGAATCTCATGCGGCGATGCCCACCTCAAGACGATTCTCGCAACCGGTGAGTTGGCGAGCCTCAAGCAGGTCGCACAGGCGAGCCAAGTCTGCATGATGGCCGGCGCGGATTTCATCAAGACTTCAACCGGCAAAGAGAGCGTCAACGCAACCCTTCCAGTCGGGCTGGTGATGGCCCGTGCAATCCGCGACTATTACGAGCGTACCGGCTACAAGGTCGGATTCAAGCCGGCCGGTGGAATCTCTAAGGCGAAGGACGCCGTCGCATGGCTTGCCATGATGAAGGAGGAATTGGGTGAGGAGTGGATGCAACCCCACCTCTTCAGAATCGGTGCCTCATCACTTCTCGGCGACATTGAGAGGCAACTTGAATTCCATCTTTCAGGACATTATTCAGCAGCGAACAGGCATCCGATGGCATGAGGTGAAGAAAAATGGCGGTAAAAGAAATCCTAGAATCGCTTGACTGGGGCCCAGCCCCGGAGTCAGATGCATTTGCGCGCGAGTGGTTGGATGAACACGGACCAGACTTTGGAATGTACATTGGCGGTGGTTGGAGAACCTCGGAAAGTGGCGAGAATTTTGAGAGCCACAACCCAGCAAACGGAGAACTACTCG
>CAUZUN010000161.1:0-3576 GCA_963583115.1 Candidatus Thalassarchaeaceae archaeon | reverse complement strand
AATTTCCGAGCCGTTCATGGAATTGTAGATTTGCACCTCTCCGTTTGTTCCACCGTTACCCGACCTCCCAATCACGACCGCGATCATGGTGCCGTCAGGGCTGAATTCCAATTCGTTGGGTTGGTCCCCGCTACCGACATCGGTGCTCACGGAGAAGAAGTGAGAGATGTTTCCGGAGTGGTAGACCTTCAACTCATCGTTGTCAGTGACCGCGGCGACATATGCTCCATCAGGCGACCAGGCGATATCCAAGATACTGTCACCACTGAACTCAACCGACTTCAAATTGGTCTTAGTGGCAGTGCTCCATATTCTCATCCAGCCGCTGCCTGAACCCCAGCCTCCGGTGCTCTCAGAGGTGAGGTACTTACTTCCGTCATGGTTGAAGAAGACGGCTAAGTGATCATCGCTGCTCGATTGCTCTGCATCCTTTAGGAAGCCACCAGCCTGAATCACCCATGGGTCGTTCTTGTCGCTGGTTCCATCGCCGTCCTTGTCAGGGCAGCCATATCGATCGACGGTGCTGTTTCCGGCTGCCACCGGGCAGTCGTCCACCGAGTCGTCAAAGCCGTCTCCGTCGGTATCGAAGGCGTTTGCCAGTGGGATAAGGACAGAGAAAACCATCAAGAAGGTGAGTGAGATTGCTGCAACTCGAATCTTGCTCACTCCCTCATTTGCCATGTTTTCGGCTCGTTCATACTCAAAAAGGCTTTGTGGTTCTCTTGCATCATGCATTATAGGAACGCGCGCGTAGGAAAAAATCCGAAAATTGAGTGGAAATAATCACTTCCGAGGCGGCGAATGCTTCAATGCGAACGACCGCCGCAGCCGATAACGTATGGCGACCAAATCGACCCGCGTCAGCCTCTCGGTCAGCGACCGCATCCTGTTGCACTTGCTCGAGAATGACCATCAAGCGGACCATTTCATCGTTACCTCACAAATCACCCGCCCGGGCATCGCCGAGGCGTGCGGCCTCCACCCACCCAATGTGAGCCGCTCAATTCGCCCTCACCTACGAGATGGATTGGTCTCAGAACACACTCGACAAATCAGAGGCGAGGAGCGCCGCCAGAAGACATGGCAACTAACAGAATCTGGCCGTGAGGAAATCAAGGGTAGCCTCTCCTCGATTCGCTCAACTAATATCCTGATTCGGGACGGCGAAGGCCAACTGCTCGAAGTTCCAGCCGGAGAGGCTGCCGAGCGCCTCGACAGCAACCTCACTCTACTACAAGTTATGATGATGGCGATGGCCGAGGGTTTGCTAGCCTATGGCGACATCCGCCTCGGCCGTATCGAGAAGGGAGACGAGACTCCGCCTCCAGGCAGACTGCAAATGCTGGCGGGCGCCCACTCAACTTATCACATCCGGGCGCCAAAAACTCGCACCGTGCACGGCAGAATCGAGCAGCGGGAGGAGTTGGACGATTGGTACGATGGGAAGCGACCGGCCTTGGTTGTGGATGGTATCGCCGGGTGTGGAAAGACCACCTTGGTCGCGAGTTGGCTGAACGCTAGACTGGACGACGAAACCAACCTTCGCGTCATGTATTATCCCTGCCAACCTTGGGACACCTCAATTGGCCTCGCAACAAGCATCCTCCATCGGCTGGGAATCGAGTCGAAAGGGGGTTTTGAATGGGATCCGTACGGGATTCTAGAATCACTACCTCTGTCACCGGGGGCACCCTTCGATGTCGACCTTTATCGGCGACGATTGACCGCCTATCTGACCGACCCCGAGAAGTTGCGAGAGCGAGTTTTCGAGGGCCACGAAGAGGTCAGCGACAAGCCACCATATGTGTTATTGGTTCTCGACGATGTCCACAACATCGAGGCAGATGCCGCTCATTTGTTGGGCGCCCTTCTGCAAGTTGCGGAGCAGACCCCGCTAAGGCTCCTACTGATATCGCGGACCGCTCTATCCTTCTATGACCGCAGAGATGTGCACACCCGTGGGCAGGTTAGCGAACTCTCTCTAAGAGGGTTGACTGTCGATGAAATAAGTGACTGGATTTCGGAATTTGACGCCCCTTCACCGCCCGAGCCAGAAGAGGTTCACAGGCTCACAGGGGGCCATCCGTTGGCTGTTGAGTTGCTCGAAATGTATGGTAGTGTGGTGCACGGAGATTGGCTGCGTTTCCTTGACGAAGAGATTCTCAAAGTGCTTCCCTCCGAACACCATGACCTGCTCTCTTACCTTGCGGTAGCCTCCCGCCCCGTTCCCTGGGCCACACTCGCAGAAGCGACCGGTATGGAGGGAACTCCACCAGAAGATTTGCTGAGTCGCGGGCTCATCGTCGAGTTTGATGAGGGACTTTGGCTGCACGAAGCGATTCGAGAGCGATTACTTCGCGCCGTCGGAGATGCGATGGATGAGCGCAAAGCGCGGCTTGAATCAGTAAAGTGAACACACTGAGTCGAACTACAAAATTAGGCCATGTGGCGGTTGAGCCATTCGTCGAATCCAGCCTTCTGCATCGCACCAGAATGTTGGTCGACAGCATCCCCATTGTGAAATAGCACAAGTGTTGGGATTCCGCGCACGCCGAAGCGACCCGGAGAATTCGGATTGTTGTCAACATTGACTTTTGCGATGACCAAATCGTCACGCTCGCCAGCTATCTGCTCAAGCACGGGTGCTATCATCTTGCAGGGGCCGCACCAAGGAGCCCAAAAATCGACCAAAACCCACTCATTTTCTGTTGTTACCTCGTCAAAGGTGGCATCCGATGCCTCAACCAATCCGCCTGCCATATCTGTCGCCTCGTAGGGCGTTGCACCCGTCCAAGCCGCCCTATCAACCTGCCGAATCCGACGTCAAGTGTTGAGAACCCCCTGCCTCTCCGACGGGGGTGAGAGGGGTCTGGTATGCACATCTGTCCGAGCATTTTGACTGCCGATTTTTGTAGGCTCGGTGAAGTCCTTGAGGAGGCGATTGAGGCTGGCATCGAGTGGATTCACCTCGATGTGATGGATGGCAACTGGGTGGTCAACAAGACGATCACCTTCGGCCCCGCAGTCGTGCGTTCCGTACGCCAAAGACTGGGGCCTGATGTCTACATCGATGTTCATCTGATGGTCACAAACGCGGCTGATACTTGGGACCAGTATGTCGCCGCTGGAGTCGACATCGTAATCGCTCATGTCGAGGCGGTCGACGATTTCCCGGCCCTAATCGCCAACCTCCACGGCGCAGACTGTGAGGCGGGGCTTGTGATGAACCCCGCCACCGCTCTTGACGACATCCTGCCGCTGCTTCCCGACCTCGACCTCGTTCTGGTCATGTCGGTGGTTCCAGGAAAGGGTGGACAGTCGTTCATGCCCGAAGTTGAGGGCAAGATTCGAGAGTTGAGGGGAGCCATCGATGAGCAGATTGCCAATGGGGGCCGGAAAACCAAGTTGATGATTGACGGCGGCATCAAGGCGCACAACGTGGCGATGGTCCAAGAGTGGGGAATCGAGGCGAGTGTGATTGGCTCGGGACTCATCAATGACAATGGGACAATCGCCGAGAACCTCGCCGAAATCCAAGCCGCACTTCGAACATAGATCCCCCAGTCGTCAAGGCTT
>CAUZUN010000160.1:0-3598 GCA_963583115.1 Candidatus Thalassarchaeaceae archaeon | reverse complement strand
CTCTTCCTGATTCTCTTGGTGTAAGCGCCCCGTGACATTTGCGATTGCATGCTTGACTTGAGCAGCATGTTTCACTCGGGAAGCCTCACGAATCTGTCTATCTTCGGCTTCCTCGTGTGCCTCTGCGAGGCAGCCCAAAAGTTCGGCGAGTGTGACTGGGCGGCCTGCATCACGCTTGATGCGCCCATCGAACAACTCTGGAAGTGCATCACTCGCCTCACCAGAAAGAATGCTCGTTGTGAAAGCGAATTCGTCATCACCATATTCAGTCTGCCAGCCAGGCATGTAGTCCCAGTCGTCTTCCTCAAACTGGTCAGCCTTTTCAGCTCTGTCTAGGAGGGTTGAGGCTTGGCCGTGGAGAACTTGCCACGCCATCCGAATTAGGCGGCCACAGGTTGGCAGGTCGATGTTTTCAGCGTCTTTCATCCTCTCGTTAAACAAATCGATGAAAGTCTCCAAATTGATATCCCAGGGGTCGAGGTCATTGCTGTTGAACATCTGCAACACAAGCGCCACACTGCGGTCAAACGGGTCGACAAGCGCCTGATGCTCAGCCTGCTCCATCTCAGCGAGTTCCTGAATGTGGTCTGCGTAGCGACTCTTGTTGAGAGCGATTTTGTCATCGTGACCAATCATCGCGGAGATTATGTCGTCACGCAATGCGAGTGCATCTAGAGTGGCCATGTGACTCACTCCACCTCGTCCTCGGATGGAACTTCGATTTCGACTTCGCCTGCTTCAGCGTCCTCTTCTGTCTCCTCGGCGTCGCGGGCGTCCAATTCGTCGCGCTGTTCCTGTTCGATGGGGAGGGCTACACTCAACTTGTCGTCCATGTCCTCCTTGAAATCTTCAGCCCGGTCGGCCAGTGAGATGAGAGAAGTGTCTTCGGTAAATTCTACCTCGGATTCGGTATCACCTTCTGCGAGTGGGAGGTCGGACTCGGCATCCAACTCAAGTTCAGCCGCCACTTCCGCTGCCACCTCAGTGAGTGGGAGGTCTGTCTCGGCCAATTCGGTCTCGGCATCCAACTCAAGTTCATCTGCCTCAACCGGCTCAACCGGCTCACCAAGGTCGATTCCACCCAAACTGGTGGGTGCCTCTACCTCTTCGGGAGCGCGCGCCATATCTGCCGTCTTTGGAAGACCCTCGAGTTCTTTCTTCTTCTCCTCGGTGGCCTTTATCGCCTTGAGTTCCTCATGTGCGGCGTCGCCAACTTCGAGGGCCTGTTCGCGGTCAAAGTCAGTGATTAGTCGGCTGCAGCCGTCGCCAGCATGAGTGACGCCGATGTGGTGGTCTGCAAGTTGTAGGCTGACCTTTCGCAATGTCACCATGATGAACTGAGCCTGTTTACTGCGGAGTCGGCAAAGTGAAGCGATGTTCTCGGCGTTGAAGGTATCCAGATTTTGGTCAACCTCGTCGAAGTAGTAGAACGGTGAAGGTTCGTAATCTTGGATAGCGAAGATGAGTGCTAGTGCTGCCATAGATTTCTCGCCGCCAGAGAGTAGACCAAGTCCGCTCTTCTTACCGGGTGGTCGGGCCCACATCTCCAGACCTCCCTCAAACGGCTTTTTCGGATTTTCCATACGCAATTCGCCTGCGCCACCGGGCTGAAGGTGCTTGTAGACTCGACTGAAATTCTCATTGACGATGTTGAGAACAGTTGTGAAGCGAGCGGTTCGCTCATCCTCAAGTTGTTCTGCAAGTCCAAGAAGTTGGGACCTGCGCTCTCTAAGTTTCTTCGCATCTTCTGTTAGGTTGCCGCTGCGTTCCATCGCCTCGTCGTATTGCTCGATTGCATGCATGTTGACATCGCCGAGATTGTTGACCTTGCGCTCCAAAGTTCGTACAATCGCGTCAATGTCCTTGACGGTGGGGAGTGTTTCGTCACCCTTTGGTGGTGCAATTTCAAGGCTTTGCATCTCTTCAGTAAGTTCCTCGAGTGAACGCCTCTTCTGTTCAATCTGAAGGTTGAGGTCGTCGATTCGCTTTCGGGTGGTGTCCCTTTCGCGTGACTTCTGCTCCAACCGGGCGCGCAAAGTTGCCCTATCTTCCGTCAGAGTGATTCGCTGGTCGTCCAACTCCTTGTGCTCTTCCGTGACCTGTGAGTGTGCTTCAATGACTATGTCAAGTTCTTCCTGGTAGGTCTCTATTTCACCTTCCATCTCGATGATTCTGGCTTTTGCCTTCTCGATGATTCCGACTTGCTCGCCGTACCGGCGAGCGTAGTCGGCAACTTGACTGGTGAGAAGTTGAGATTGATTTTCGCCACCTGAAAGAATACCTTCTGCGTTTAGACGGGTGCGCTCCGCCTCGTTGCGTTGCCGCTCCGAATCCCGCAATAGCGAGGAGAGGCGAGCGGGACTTGCAGCCTGTAGAGTCTCAGCAGCAATTCCTCGGTCTTCGACCGACTGTTCGTGGGACGATGCTGCCGACTCGGACTTTTCCTCCGATTTCGATTGCGCCCTTTTCGCCTGCTCGACCTTACTATTACCAGACTTCACCTTGCTTTCTGCTGCGGTGAATGCAGTCTCGGCTCTCTTTAGGTCGTCCTTCCAAGCACGAACTTGGAGAGCGTGGTCGTCATTGGAGAGGTTAGCGATTCTCTGGCGTAGGGCGTGTTCGTTACGGCGCAATTCCGCCAGCGCAGCGGTTGTAGTTTCTGAGACCAAACTCATTCGCTCGACCTCCTGCTCGGCCTTATCGACTGTTGCAGTGCCAGCAATTTTACCACCAAATTGCATTCTGCGACCCTTTGATGAGCCGCCGACCATTGCGCCACTCGCTTCGACGACTCCGCCGTTGAGAGTTACCATTCGGACCCCACCCATGTGGCGGCGAGCGATGTCCATCGCTTCGACGATCAGCGTGTCGCGGACGACATTTCGGACCGCAGCCTCAATCGATGGGTCGAAATCGAGCAGGTCGATTGCCAATCCGACAACACCTGCTTCGCGAGATACCATTACCGCCTTTCCGGCAGGCCTGCGAGATTGGAGTTTGTTTAGTGGGAGGAAAGTTGCTCGTCCTGCGTCGTTCTTGCGCAACCAAGCGATGCACTTCGCGGCAGTCTCATCGTCTCTGACAACGATGCTGTTCATCCCGCCGCCCATCGACCAAGCCAATGCTTCTTCGTGACGAGGGTCTTTTGGTGCACACAGTTCACCGACTGAACCTAGAATCCCACCTACTTCGCCCCGTTCCCTCAGAGTCATGACCGCCTTGACAGCCTGAGCCATTCCACCTCTACTGCCGCTGCGGGTCTCCAGTTCACCTCGGGCGCGGAGGAGATTCATCTCAGCGGTTCGGAGTTGTGCATCGGTCCTCTCGACATCTTCGAGTAAGCCCCTTTCCTGGCGCTGGAGTCTTGCGAGTTGTTCTGCTAATGAGGTCCGGTCGGTTTCGGGTGCCCCTTCCTCAAGGTCTTCACCCTGGAGTAGTAGGTCATCTCTGGAAAGACGGGCTTCATCCAGTGCCACCTCAAGTTCTGCAAGTTGTTCGTGAAGTAGGTCGACGCTTTGACGCGCCCCTTCTGCCTCAAGGTGGGCGGAGTTTGCGTCTAACTGAGCCTTCTCGACAGTATCTGTCGCCTTTCCGAAGG
>CAUZUN010000159.1:0-3618 GCA_963583115.1 Candidatus Thalassarchaeaceae archaeon | reverse complement strand
AAGACGAGGATGACGACGATTACGACGGCGAAGATGACGACGACGAATACGACGGCGAATAGGTGAAGTTTCCCGACTGTTGACCGGTTCCGCTAAGGACAAAGGGTTTGAGCCAAGATGTCGGAACTATCGAGATGTCCCTGGTCCACAAAAGACCCCCTCTACATCGCCTACCACGACGAGGAATGGGGTAGACCCAACCACGATGGGCGCCGACTTTTCGAGAAGGTCATTCTTGAGGGTGCACAGGCTGGGCTGTCATGGATTACCATTCTCCGCAAGCGTGAGAACTATCGGCGACTGTTTGACGGGTTCGACCCTACAAAAATAGCCGCATACGACGATGATGATGTAGACCGGCTGATGAGTGATGCTGGCATCATTCGAAACCAAGCCAAGATTCGCTCAGCCATCAATAACGCACAGGCTTTCGTCGAGCATTTCGGTGATGACGAGGACGCCTTTGCCGCCTTTCTTTGGGGTTTTGTGGATGGGACTCCTATCGTGAATCAGCGCAAGACGATGGAAGATATCACAGCAGTTACTGGAAGAAGTACTGAGATGAGCAAGGGACTCAAAAAGTTGGGATTCACCTTCATCGGGCCGACCACCTGCTACGCGCTGATGCAGGCAGCAGGAATGGTAGATGACCATCTAGTCGACTGTTTCTGTCACACTTCTAACCGCTGAAACTTCGATTTGCCTATCTCTCAATTAACAAACCAGAACGACAAATGTGAACGTTAGAACCGTCCCACCAAAGGCCCGTCAAACTACCATATTCGGTTGCACGGGTTATCGGATGACCCCTTTCAACTCATCTAAGTTGGTTTGTTGATGGTTCCAACTCGCTTTGAATCGAGGTTGTCACTCACTCAACCAGTGGATGTCATTGCCATCAAGTTCGTGAGTGATGCGGCGGGCTTTTCCGTATCCGTGAACAGCAAGCCCCGTTGGAGAGTAAGGCCTTGAGCGATTTCGATTTTCTCACCAGCCGTTTGAGGGCCCTCGCCGAATCTCGTGGATGGTCCCCCACACCCATCCAAGAGGCTTCTCACGCAGACTTACTTGCTGGCAATGACATGCTCTTGGTTGCTCCAACCGGCAGCGGCAAGACTGAGGCGGTTGCACTGCCGCTGCTCTCAAATGCAGTCGACCAATATTGGCGGCCGCTCGCAATTCTCTACATCACTCCGCTGCGAGCCCTCAACCGCGATGTCGAACGGCGGCTCGCAGAGTTGGGTGCAGCGGCTGAACTTCGCACCGATGTACGGCATGGTGACACTCCACAGTCAGCCCGTACCCGCCAGTCGAGAAATCCACCTCATCTTCTGGTAACAACTCCAGAAACCTGCCAACTTCTGCTGCTCGGAAGTCGACTTCGCCAAGGGTTGGCCAACCTCCAAGCGGTGGTCATCGACGAAGTCCACGACCTCGCTGCCTCAGAGCGAGGCTCGCAACTATTGGTTGCACTGGAGAGAATCGATGAATTGTGTGGCAAACGAGTGCAGCGAATCGGGTTGTCTGCCACAGTAGGTAACCCCGACGAAATGGCCCGTTGGCTCTCACCAACCGCCCGCGCCTGCGTTGCAGCGGCTCCCCGACCTATCGAACTAGAAGTGGTGACTGAGCCGACAACCGCAGAGGATAGAGCCCTCTCGTTAGAGATGCGAGTCAAGCCGCGCGGCCTTGCTGCCCTTCGTCGCCTCGCAATCAAAGTGAGAGAAACTTCCCCCTGCCTCATTTTCGTCAATTCAAGGAACGCAGCAGAAACGGTTTCGCAGCGAATTGCAACCCTCGACTCCGAGTTGCGCATCGGAGTCCATCACGGCTCGCTCGCAACTGAAACCCGCGAAGAGATGGAGGCAGCCCTACAGGCGGGTGAGTTGCACGGCCTTGTCTGCACCAGCAGTCTCGAACTTGGAATCGATGTCGGCTCAATCAAGCAAGTCCATCAGTTACGAAGCCCGCGTGCCGTCGACCGAATGTTGCAGCGCGTCGGCCGCGCCGAGCACACTCTTGAGGGCACCAGCCGCGGAATGCTTCTCTGTTGGGAAGCGGACGATGTCAGCGAAGCCGCAGTAATCGCCCGACGCGCCATGAACTCGGAAATTGAGCCGGTCGAATGGCGGACCATGCCTCGTTCAGTCGCTGCTAACCAACTCGTTTTGACCGCTATTGCTGAGAGAATTGTACCACTCAATGCAGCCGCAGAACTTCTCCAGCGAGTCCCATTGTTCGCCGAACTCGACGAAGATGAAGTCCTTGAAATTCTCCGAATTATCGCCGACCGCTATCTCCTGAACCTCATCGAAGTCCCTTCAAAATCCGACCCCCAAAAGTGGCCTCCGGTTCTTTGGGAAATGATTGGAGAAGGCAACCCCGACCTACCCGAGAAGCGACCGAAACTGGAGGAATTGCAGGCGGCTACCGAAGGTGAAAAAGAACAGTGGAATGCAGCACTGAAAGCCGGTTTACCAAAACACCTGAAGGCAGGATGGTTCAGCCCTGGTGGCCGCGCCCGAACCTACATGATAGAACATCTAAGCATGATTGCAGACGAAACTCGCTACTCGGTGAGAGACGCTGTGACCCGCCGAATCATCGGAAATCTGGACGAGACTTTCGTGCTCTCGCTGGACAACGCCGGAGACTCCGAAGATGGCGCTCCCGGCCGCTTTGTGATGGCTGGCCGAACATGGATTGTCATCGAGGCTGACCCCGAGAGAAATGAGTTGCTCGTAGCACCGGTGACCGACCAAGGCTCCGCCCCCGAATGGATGGGTGAACTGCCCCCTGTGCCTGCCGAAGTTGCCCGAGAAGTGGGTGAACTCCGGCTTGCAATAGCGCGCGAAAACGAGTGGTTTCTACCGCCGGATGATGGGGCTTCATTCGACCTCGTGACAAAGGCGTGGTTGGCCGAACTGCCTCAACCCCGCCCGGTCTCAGACTTCCCACTCAGTGACACCTCCCTCGGAACTCTCACAGATAGCATCGCTAACCACTTGGAGGCGACCGGCTCCATACCACATTCGCGGCTGCTTACCATCGAGGACAGGAGAGATGCAGTGGTTCTCAACTGCTGTCACGGCAGCAAGATTAACTCGGCGCTGGCCCACTTCCTCCAAGCGATGGCGAGCACAATCGATGGGAAAATCGGGATGGTCGTAATCGACCCTTATCGTATCTCATTCCAAGTTCCCGGACTGACTCCCGGCTCGATGGTAAACTGGTTGCAGGAAACTCCTCCTGAAGCACTTGAAGGCATCATGCGAATGACGATTCCAAACGGCCGCCAACTGCGGGCAAGGCTGGTTCATGTCTGCAAGACTTTTGGGGTATTGAACAGGGGAATCGACCCGAGAAAGGTCAACCTCAGCGGCATCATCAACCGCTACAGAGGGACACCCCTCCTCGATGAAGCACTCGACAAACTGTTCCACGAGAGAATGGATGTCGATGGTGCCACCGAACTGTTGCGCGCCATTCAGGCTGGCGCCGTCACAATCGAGCACACCGCTTCAGGTCCACTAGGAATCTCACCCCGCTCAGAACGAGACCTGCTGCTACCGAACTGGTCGGACGCAGAAGTCAGACTTCGACTTGAAGAGCGGCTGA
>CAUZUN010000158.1:0-3620 GCA_963583115.1 Candidatus Thalassarchaeaceae archaeon | reverse complement strand
AGAATTTACCCAAATCGGACTCCGAAGCGAGAGAAATCTCGTGGACAAGTGTCGCTCCGGTCGCTCTTGATAGCAGTTCTAGGTCGGGTTTTTCCAGCCGACGGTAGGCGGTGATTCCAGCCGAATACAACATTCCGCGGGCGTCATCATCGATTCCATCTCGCACGCATAGTAGGTTAACACCGAGTGCTGCAATTGCATCAACTCGCTTTTGAACATCAGCAAGTTCCCGCTCATTCAGCGCTGCCAACATCCCCACATCAGTCACTTTCAGGCTGATTTCAATCTCCGGCTTTCGCCGCGAAATTCCACCGTCGAGAAGCATAACTTTCCCCCCCTTGGGAAGCAGGTTCATCAGAGAGTGAATTTTCTCTTTTGGAAGCACTAAACCGTGGACTAGTTCACTTTCCGTGCTCTGTTGTCCCCGGTCGGAAATCACCTTCACGAGAGAGCCGTCAGCACTTACCGCACCATCGATTTCTTCACTTAGAGATAGGGCCGCTTCGACAGCCAAATTCGAGAGATGGGCGCGGATTCCTTCGTCCGCTTTTCCTGCAAGAGAGGTCTGTACAGCCTGCAGATGCTGCTCCTCACTCATCGGTCGGGCGATCTCCTCCAACCCCAATTCACAAGCCTCCCACGCCATGCGGAAACCTCGGCCGATTATGCTCGGATGGACCCCACGCTCGGTCAGTTCGAGAGCGTTTTGCAGAAGTTCTGAGGTCAGGATGACCGTTGTCGTGGTGCCGTCACCCGCCTGTGAATCTTGAGCGGAAGACTGGTCGATTAGCATTCGAGCGGTCGGATGCTCGACCTTGGCATTCTGGAGAACTGTGACTCCATCATTTGTGACGAGGACATTTCCGTCGCTGACCAGCATCTTGTCAAGGCCACGCGGTCCGAGGGTGCTACGGACCGCGTCTGCGAGGGCTGAAGCGGCTGCGACATTGTTTCGCAGAGCCATTCGGCCTTCCGTACGCTTGGTATCGGAGAGCAGAGTCTCATGCTCCTGCTGAGTCATGCGACCCGCCGACCCGAGCAACCGACTTAAGGGGCTTCATCGGTTACAAGTGCGATTTTCGCGAAATTGACTCAAATCGAAGATTCCCCCTAATCGACTCAAAGACAAGGGTGAAGGGTTCATATATGGCAGGCGATTCCGACTATACAACCGATGGTTACTAAGTGGTGTAAAACGATGACTGATGAGCGATTCACTGCCGGCGGAGAAGACTGGGAGGAGCAAATCGTCGAACATCTCGTGAAGATGTTCAAGGACATGGGAATGGATATCGATGCCAACCTCATGAAGCAGATGATGGAGCAAATCAAGGAGCAACTCGATGGAATGGACATCGACCCTGAGAAACTCGCTGACGGCAAGGTCGAATTGAATCTCCAAGGTACCATCAATGACCTCGCAAAAATCATGGGCGCAAATTTCCCAACGATTCCCCAGCCGGTTGATGTGGCCACTCCCAAGGAAGCTACCGAGGGCGAGGAAGAAGTAACCGAAATCCCGGAGGCTGACCTGTTCGTGGACGGTGAATCAATGTCCCTAACTATTGACTGCAGCCGCGTTTCAGACATCCCGGAAAACGGCGATGGCGTCGAATTGACTCTAGTTCAAGACGGCAACTGTCTGAGTGTTTTCGTTGAAGGGCGACCCCACCCGGTCAAGCGCTACAACCTCACCCAAACTGCCGACTCTGTCGCGGAATGGGCCCTCAACAACGGCATCCTAGATGTAACTCTGAAACTCAAGAAGTGAGTAATCAACTAAAATTGGAAGTGAAAAATATGGCAAGAAACCCTGTAATTGGAATTGACCTTGGAACAACGAACTGCTGTGTGGCGACCATCGAGGGCGGAGAGCCCGTCGTAATCGCCAACTCTGAAGGTGCGCGGACTACACCTAGCGTGGTAGCCTTCACCAAAGAGGGCGAGCGGCTTGTCGGCGTGACCGCGAAGCGGCAGGCGGTGACCAACTCGAGCAGAACGATTCTCTCTGTGAAGCGAGAGATGGGAACCGATTGGAAGCAGAAGATTGACGACGCTGAATATACTCCTCAAGAGATTTCAGCATTTATTCTTCAGAAGTTGAAGGCTGACGCCGAGGATTACCTCGGCCAGGAAGTCAAGCAGGCTGTAATCACCTGTCCTGCATACTTTACCGAC
Source organism: Candidatus Thalassarchaeaceae archaeon (assembly GCA_963583115.1). GTDB lineage: Archaea > Thermoplasmatota > Poseidoniia > Poseidoniales > Thalassarchaeaceae > MGIIb-Q1. Next base: position 1,442 of record CAUZUN010000158.1, on the reverse strand, counting down.
GCTCAGCGAAAGGCGACGAAGGATGCGGGTAGAATCGCTGGACTTGAAGTTCTTCGAATCATCAACGAGCCGACTGCGGCTGCACTCGCATTCGGTGTTGACAAGAGCGATGACGAAACGATTCTAGTCTTCGATTTGGGCGGTGGGACATTCGATATCTCAGTGCTTGAAATCTACCAGATTGACGGTCAACCACAAATCGAAGTCAAGGCGACTGCAGGCAACAACAGGCTTGGCGGCGACGACTTCGACAATGAAATCATGAATTGGGCTGTAGCCGAATTCAAGAAGTCGAGTGGAATCGATTTGTCAGCAGATTTGCAGGCGATGAGCCGCATGAAGGAAGCGGCCGAGAAGGCGAAGATTGAGTTGTCTGGAACTGGACAGGCGCAGCTGAATTTGCCGTTCGTCACGATGGTCGACGGGCAACCTGCTCACCTTGACCTGACCCTCTCAAAGTCGAAGTTCGAGGAACTCATCAGCGACTTAGTTGAGAGGACTATGGGGCCTACGAGACAGGCCATCAAGGACTCTGGAGTCGGCAAAGATGGCATCGACAAAGTGCTACTCATCGGAGGATCTACTCGAGTTCCTGCTGTTCAAGAAGCGATTCGAAAGGAACTCGGAAAGGACCCGCACAAGGGAATCAACCCTGACGAAGCGGTCGCTCTTGGCGCTGCTCTGCAGGCAGGCATCATCGTAGGTGATGAGACTGTAACCGATGTGCTGCTACTCGATGTGACTCCACTGACTCTTGGAATTGAGACTCTTGGCGGTGTGACAACGGTGATGATTGAGCGAAACACAACCATTCCGAGCCGACGGTCGGAAGTTTTCAGCACGGCAAGCGATAATCAGCCTGCGGTTGAAATCCATGTGCTTCAAGGAGAGCGAGAATTCGCTCGGGACAACATCACTTTGGGACGGTTTTTCCTCGAAGGTATTCCACCAGCACCCCGCGGAATGCCACAGATTGAAGTCGCCTTCGACATCGACGCAAACGGAATCGTGAGCGTCTCTGCAAAGGATATGGGAACTGGTAAGGAGCAGTCGATTCGAATCGAGTCTGCGACTTCACTCTCAGAAGATGAAATTAAGACCAAGATATCCGAAGCAGAACAATTTGCTGAGGAAGACAGTCAAAAGAAGGCGAAAGTCGAATTGCGAAATCAGGCTGACAGTATCATCTACCAGACACGACGCACCCTTGAGGAGGCTGACGACAAGTTGGACGAAGAGGACACAAAGCCGGTCGTGGAGAAGTTGGACGAGTTGGAAGAACTCATCATGAAGGATGGAACACCTATCCCGATGGAAGAGATTGACGACGCTGCAATCCAGACCAAGGTCAAGGAACTAGAGGAGTCGATGCACGCCATCAGCGCCAAGTTGTACGAAGCGGCATCCGCCCAAATGGAAGCCGATGAGGCAGCTGAAGAGAT
>CAUZUN010000157.1:0-3651 GCA_963583115.1 Candidatus Thalassarchaeaceae archaeon | reverse complement strand
GAATGAAAATTATCGCGATTATTTTTTTAATTATAGCATCTTTTGTTTTATTCATGGAATTCTTTCTATAAAACGAATAATTTTCTTGAACTCTGGGGTAGCGTTCAATTAGAGAATCAGAGCATAGTATAATCGATTAACAGACAAATCAGAGGGTTTCTGCTTAGCCCCATGAGTTAGCAATTGCTGAATTAATGGGTTAGCAGTCCGCCCTTTCATAGGCTACCCATGCAACAGACTCACAAGAGTCTGAACCCTAGAGGTAGTCTTCGAGGTTGTCAAAGCCACCTACGAAGGTCGGCTCGTCTCCGCGCACATCCCAGATAGCGGGAACGGTTCGATGGCCGGTCATGGTGACCACTTCCATCTGTAGATTCGGATCCGCGCTTACATTGTGTTCATCGAAAGTGAACCCCTTGGCGTTGAGCATGTTCTTGGCGCTGTGGCAGTAGGGGCAGACATCGGTGGTGAACATCACGAAGTCCGATTCGCTCGAGCCGAGTAGTTGGATGACTGACATGAGAATCGCCTGAAATCCATGTCTTTTCAAGCCTCGTCTTGAGGAGGTGGCCCGCTCGAGTCGTGGGCGAATGAGCCATCATCGTCTTGCCACCAGCGAGAACCATCTGGGGCGAGGTACCAGATTACACCTGTCGATTGGTCGTAAGTTCCACCCGGCGGGAGTCCTTCGTGGTCGTCCACACGGATAGGCTCGGCCGTGCTGTCCGTGCCCTCCAAGTCGGGGGAAGTGAGAGTTTCCGTTCCTTCCAATGGTGGAGATATGGGTTCCTGTGGGCTTTCAGTTCCTTCAATGACTTCGGTTCCTACCAGTTTATTCTCACGGGTGTCCTCATCTTCTTCGAAATCCTCATCTTCCTCATTGAGGGTGCGTCCGCGGAATGCGAGGTAAATTCCTGCGGCGGCAAGTCCCGCGAGAAGCAGGGAAATCAGAACGGTTGCTGCTACACCTTGTGTGGTTGGCCCACCAGTCCCTTCAGCCTCATTGCCTTCTCCACCCGAGGGTTGGGCGTTAGGATTTAGAGGTGGGTCAATGGTGAAGTTCACCACGGTAGTAAGGCCGACATTGTCGGTCGCTTTGAGGTAGAAATCTGTGTCACTCCAATTTGACCAGATGATGGCTCCTCCAGGCGGCATCATGGACCAAGTCTCGTTGTCCCAAGACCATTTCACATTGGCTATTCCACTACCTTGACCGTCGTTGAAGTCCATTGCGACATTGAGGACAGGCGGTCCTGCGTATTGCGCACTAATTTGTTCAGCTGAGAGGATAGGTGCGGTGCGGTCGATTTTCACCCACATGGCACTCGCTGGTGATGGATTGCCTGCAGTATCGAACGCTCGAATTTCAAGCGAATGTCGTCCGTCCATCATTATTGAGATGTTGAGAGTTGTCGAATTCTGGTCGACATCCCCCCAAAGTCCACCTGTCCATCGAACCTGATAGTGAGAGAATCCGGCATCTCCGATATCCTCCACCTCATCCCATGTGACCTCTATTTCCGAGCCGGATAGCCATTCTTCAAGAGGGTCGAATTCTGGTGTTTCAGGTGGGTCGAGGTCAGGTATCTCCGTCGAGTCGACAGTCACGATTCGGAGCGTGTAAGCCCCTCCAGTTGTGGAGGCGTTTCGTGTGACCTTGATGTGATAGATGCGGGAGAAATTGGCATCATCAAGGTTGGTCAAGCGGAGATTGATTCGGTTAACTTCGCTTGATATGGAGCCCGAATCTTCTGCGACGCTTCCGTTCATGAGGCTGATGGAAAATTCAACATTTTCGCCTTCTAATGAGACTCCTAATCGCTTTCCGCCATGTAGCATGACTCCGAACCAATCTTCGTAGTCACTTTCGATTAGGCAGCCTTGAATCGTAATCGATTCAACATCCACGCCGAGTTGCATCGCAGAGGCTCGTGAGTTAGCAGCATCACTACTCGAATTTCCGTCGGTTGTCGGATTAGTGCAACCGTCATTCGTTTCGTCGATTGGGTCTGGTGCATCAAAACTTACGAGCAATGAATTCGCAGAGAATACGATGTTGTTGTTCTCATCATCTTCATCGTGATTGTTCGCTGAGTCGACGAAGAGAATGGCCCACCATGTTCCATTATTAGCATCTGTCAATTGAACTGAAGTCAGTTCAGTCATTGAACTGCCTCCATCAAGATTGTTGATTGAGAAAGTAGAAACTTTCCAGTCACCGCTGTCCAACCCTTTGTCATGGGAAAGCCAAACTTCGACATCGAAGGCCCTACCCTCGGAACCGAGGTTTTCGACCTGCCATTGGAGGGTGATAGTTTGGCCCGGCTCAGCGGTGGTTGGCCCGGTAATCCAGTTTGCGAGGAGGTCGTCTGTCGGCGAAGATACCGGGAACGAAGCCCCGAAGGCTGAGTTGTCCGTCTCGTCAGATTCGGTGATTTCATCCAAATCGTCGACTACAACCACTATTCGGAAAGTACCAGCGGGTGAGGTGGGCAGTTGAATTGTCCGAGTAACTTCAAGGTTTGAGCCGCTCTCTAAGTTGGAAATAATTGAAGTGTCTAACAAGGTCACAGATTCACCTGTCGATTCCAATACTTCGACGAAAATGGAGAGTTGGTGGCCACCTGCATCCGCTCCACCTGCGTTCTCTATGGTGGTTGAAACTTGTACGGATTGTCCTAATGTTGAGGGTCCCGGGCTGCTAACCGATACTACACGCAAATTAGGCTGTGCAATACAAACTTGACTTGAGGAGGTGAAAGTGTTATCATTTTCATTTAGTTCTTGGATGACATCGTTCATGTCGACCATAATCCCGTAATACCAACAGCCCGAGCCTAAATTGGATGGAATCGATACGCTGAGTGTGTCACTTTGGCTGGTGCCACCAGTAAGGCTGATTGATGTTCCACCAAGATGTCTATCAGCGGTGGTAATTGTGGTATCTATTGAAAGAAACATGTCGACTGCGATGTTGCTGGCAGTGTTAATTCCGTTGTTCTCAACAGTGAATGGTAAGGAGATGCTCTGCCCCGCTATGATTGTGGAAGGCCCACTCAGTGCTGTTGGTTTCAGGTCGGGTCGGCAATCTCGGATTGTGAGTTCCCGAGTTGTCGAAGTGTAGATGTTGTTTGATTCATCACTCTCAGAAATTTGGTAAGATGAGTCGACAAATAATCGAACATAGTAGCTACCGATTCCCATCGAGGATGAGGCAGTGCCTCCAACTGTTGTGGAGTAATATGAGACACCGGAAGAGCCCGAGGCTTGGCCGATGCTAGTCCAAGAACCGGAAGTTCCGGATTGAGAGAAGAGAACTTCGAAGTAGTGTGAACCCGCATTGACATTTCCTTGGTTTGAGACATCAACATCCAAGTCCATGGTGCCCTGTTCACAAATTGTACGAGTCGATTGAGTGACCGATATCATATCTGCTCGCAGGTCGGGTTCAGAAACCGTGATGCTGATTGAGTTTCCTGACTCTTCGTTGTTGGTTTCGTCACCTTCTGTGACATAGTCGGTGGTGTCGGCGATGATTCCCCAGTAGTAATTACCAGCCGAGAGGCTTGACGGGATGGTAACCTGTAGGTTGCCTGAGCGATATGAGTTTGCAGAGATTGAGGAGGCGTAATTTGAACTTCCGAGAACGGA
>CAUZUN010000156.1:0-3685 GCA_963583115.1 Candidatus Thalassarchaeaceae archaeon | reverse complement strand
GTTAGTGGGTAGAAAACGGCCTTCCGTTGGAGAACCGTTTTAGAGCGCTGTGACACACAAAATGAGTAGTGACCCGCTGTCCTTACTGCATGTCACCTACGGTGGCAGGCCAACCTCTCTGCTACGATTGTGGCAGAATCATCAGCGGTTCATCTGGAATGGCTGGTCGCGTCAAGGCATTTCCACCCACTTCGGGGAAACCTGCCAAGACTCGGTACGGCCCTACACCTAGAGAGAAAGCGAAGAGGGCAGCGGTGGCCAGAAGGCGTAAGAAGTCAGGTAAACAGTACAGGAATCTCGTCATTGTGCTCGTCATCGCATTCATCTTCCTTTTCACCCCGGCGCAAGAACATGTGAACAAACAATTGAGCAGTTGGTTGGATGAACTATGGAAGGCAGTTGGCCCGTATCACGAATACCCGGTTGAGTCGTCGTACACTCTTCACAGGACAGTGGTCATCGAAAATTTCGACAATACTGAAAGAGAGTTCACATTCTGGCTCAACATCCCAATCCAAAGGACTAGCCGAGGCACATGGGATACCACCTTCGATAGAGGGGGCTTCCAAGATACCGCTTTCACCTTACAAACTGTAACTTCGATGGGTGTTGGTGCTTCGATTCCTCATATTGGTGTGCCAGTCTTGACTGAAGAATATCTTGAATCTGATAATGCCTTACTTTTGGAGGATGGCAGAACATCAGTCCATTGGCCATCCCTTGGGGCGGGCGACGGCCGCTGTGAATACACTCGCTGCCTGCTTTGGGAGGGGGCGATTCCATCACAGAGTTTTGCGCAACTAATCGTAAGTTACGACATCACCGCGTATTCCTACACTTGGTGGAAGAGTGGTGATGTTGACAGTTTGGTGAATGGGAAGGTAGTTGGTATGGATGTTTCAAATTCTGGAACTTTTGATGACCTTCAACGAAATGGTTGGATTCGCTCCACCACGCAACTGATTGGCGAAGAGTCGCAGTGGTATGACCGCACACATGGGGCTGGCAATCCAGATTGGGCAATCGATGGCACGAATGGAATAGTCATATCAGCCGCTGACAATATTCTTGCGAGTTTGCCAGCATCTCAGCAGAATAATGTGTTCGCATTCTCTAGGGCTGCCTTCGACTATATGCGAGAAAATGTCGATTATGGTGAAGGCAATCCATTCGGTCCACCGCGCAATGGACCGGCTTGTTTGGCACAAGGAATTGGTGACTGTGATGAACAATCGAATGCTTGGATGAGTATATTGCGGGTCAAAAACATTCCAACTTGGTATGAGTTCGGAGCGCTTACTGACAAGGACCATGAGCGGTGGGAACCACACGCGTGGTCGAACATTTTGATCCCTTACAGTCTCGATTGGTGTGATGACCAAGGTATTGACCCTGAGAGCTGTTATCTCGAAGGTTCGGTGGATGTTGTGAATAACAAATGGCTTTTGCACACGCCGACAGCCTTTTCCGAGTTTATTGAACCTGCCAGTCCAAACGGAGAGGCTCCCATGGAATTCTATAGATTGGCCACAGTTTACGCAAATCAATACAATCTTTATCAGGAGTTGGAAACAATTGATGGACCATATAATTCAGGTGGAACATACAAAGTACCGTATATTTGAGATGGTGAATGGCTATATGGTGGTTGCAAGGCGGAAAGATTGCCAAGAGGTGATTCATTGAGGATCGTAATCGGCGGCGCCGGCGAAGTCGGTAGGGGGGTAGCGAAGGCTCTACGCTCCGAAGGCCGCGATGTAGTACTGATTGACCCGGACCCTACTGCAATCAAAGAGGCTCAAGCCCTCGATGTAATGATTGTACAAGGTGACATCAATCGACGCAAGGACCTCAAAGAGGCTGAAGTTCACAAAGCGGAGGTCTTCATCGCCGCCACTGACAGAGATGAAAAGAATCTCATCGCCTGTGCGCTAGCCAGAGATATCAATGAACATGAGGGCAATGGCGTCAAACTGATGACAATCGCCAGAGTTCATGGTGCAGAATTAGTCCATGCTGAAAAACCGGAAGCGTTCAAGCGATGGTCAGGTGTGGACCACGCAGTCTGTTCTGACCTATTGGTGATCGGGGACTTGAAAGCGGGATTGAAAGCATCATCGATGCACGAAGTTCTCTCATTGGGTAATGATGCTTGGGTAGCAGTAGTTCAGGTTGAGCCTAGTGCAGACCAGATGGTTCACAAGACTCTCGAGGAGGCTGAGAATGAAATCGATGGTTTGCCTCGAATCTTTGGCATGAAGCGGCAAAAGGAGAGGAGCAAGATTCCTGGTTGGCAAGAATCGATAACTTCTGGTGATTTGCTCGCCTTCGCCACCATCGGCCAGCACTCGTTTAGACGAATTCTGCAAGCCGCCGGACATACACCACCAAAATATCCAGAAAAACCTAGAGTACTCATTTTTGGTGCAACTCGGTTAGGTCGGCAGATTGCCGCATCTTATCTCAAAGATGGAAGTAGAGTCACCGTAATCAGCCAGAGTTTGGAGGGTGCGAATGAATTGGCTGGTAGCAAAATCGGGGAGGATACCAATCTCGATGTGATGCATGGCGACGCGATGGATGCTGACCTTTTGACAGAGATCGACATAGACAACCACGACATCTCCATAGCAGTTCTTTCTGATGACCACACAAACATGGCAGTCTCAATGCAAGCCGCTGAAATGGGCGTGGAGAGGACAGGTCTAGTACTCGATGACAGTAGAATGGCAACTGTAGCTCGCAGAATAGGACAATCGTTTGCAGTCAGCCGTCGAAGAGTAGCAATCAACAACATTCTCCGCCAAGTCCATAGTAAAGTCGAAGGAAATTATCACCTTCTCTCAAGTGTTCCCGAAATCGTCGGGATGTCTGCAACAATTGGGCCGGGTCACAAGATGCTGGACAAAGAAGTTTCAGTTCTTGAAAGAGAGGGGGCACTCTGCAGAGTAGCCTTCATTTTACGCCCGGTAAGGGGTGGGAAAGAGAGTATGCTCCGCGCCTCGGGCGACCAGGTCTTCAAGGAAGGTGACAGGCTGATGCTGTTTGCCCGGGTAGAGGATATCGGTAAAGTCGAAGAGCGGCTGCTCACGGGAAGTTGACTGAATGCGAAAGGAGATTCTCGCCTATGTGGTGGGCTGGACACTAATTCTTCTCTGTCTGCCCCTCACTATTGCTCTGTGCGCCTCCATCTTTCTCAAAGAGTTAGACCTCACAATTCGTGCGTTCCTTCCTCCTCTTCTGCTATGCATGATTCTTGGCGAAGGGTTGCGCAGATACGGTGGTCGCAAAAGCGGTGATGGGAGCCAACTTCGTGACCGCGAGGCGTTTGCGGCGGTTGCATTTGGTTGGCCAGTTGTAGTCGCCATCGGTGCCTTTCCATTCTGGCTTGGCGGGATGTTCTGGGGTCCAGTCGAATTTGCTGCCGGAGATGCGACCTTTCAGGAGGCGTTGGGTGGCTGGATTCGATCGTGGTTTGAATCGATGTCCGGATTCACTACGACAGGGGCGACAGTCATCGACCCTAGCACGAGCCCGTCCTGTATACCTGCAGTAGTCGATTGCATCAATTCCCAAGGTCGAAGCCTGCTACTTTGGCGCAGCATGACTCAGTGGTTAGGTGGTATGGGAATCATCATGCTCGGGATGTTGCTTCTATCTCGTCACCTTGGCGGTGGAATGAGTA
>CAUZUN010000155.1:0-3703 GCA_963583115.1 Candidatus Thalassarchaeaceae archaeon | reverse complement strand
TTACCAGCCATCCCATTCGTTCACCTCGGTAGTCGGTATGGGTTACCTGTTGTCAGCCGTTCGGCCGTCGCAACTCCTCTCAACCTAGAGGAGGTTGGTCTGCGTAGTCCCATCCACCTGCTGGAGTTGCTCCGGTCGGTGGAGGTGGTGGTCCTGTCGCTTGATGGATAGAAGCCGTAGGTTGGCCAGCAACTGCGGCTACGGATTGGGCTTGTGGAGCGGCAGTCACCTGTTCATTGACTTCGGTGCCGAGGGCTGGTTCTTTGCCGCCTCCGCCTCGGAAAAGTGAGAGAGTCAAGGCAATCAGCCCGATTAACAGGGCGAGAATGGCAACGGTCGGTGCAGCCGTCTGAGCCGTGTCACCTGCGCTAGTTACGATATCGGATGAATCCGAAGTCACGACCTCGACGATTTGGAGGGTAGATGCAGACCCAATCGTGACATGGAGGATGTAGGAACCCGCTTCGAGGTCCGAGGCTGGCTGGACAACGAGAGTCCCGGTGGCTGAGGTAGCCACACCGATCCGCGTTGATTCGGTTGAGCCCAAGATGGTCGTCTCCCAACTCATTGGAAGTTGCAACGCTTCGCCCTCCTCAACGCTGTGCAACTCGTAGGAGATTGTGAACTCCTCACCAGCCTTCACCCTGCCCGATGGCAGGTCGATGTTGACCACATACCCCTCTCTGATGAAGATGGAGGCTTGGTCGGTTTGAGAGTGACCCGAGCCATCGACAGCGACGACTGACAACCTGAACTCGTCGTCATTGAAACTTTCACTGATAGTCACGATGACACTGGTCGAAGTACCTGAGTCCACTAATACGCCACTTTGGCCATCGGTTGAAGTCCAAGTCCATCTGATGTCATCATCGAACCCTTCTGCAACGAGTTCGTAACTGACCTCGTCACCCGGCGAGAAGGAGTTTCGGTCAGCCACTAAGTGGATTTCTGGTTCCACCACAGGAATGCTGAGTTGCTCGCTGTCACTCTCGCCAGTGGCGTTGAACGCCATTAACGAGAGTTCGATGTCTGCCAAGTCACCGCGGAAGTCTGATGGAATTGTTAGTTCAAGAGTCGATTTTCCGGATGAATCCAATTGAACTGCCAAAGGTGGTTGAATGACTACGGTGCCGTATTCTACCCAATCATCTTCGCCCTCCCACGCGAACCAGTGAACCCAACAATTGGGAATTGCTTCACCTGCAAGGTCGGTGACGACCACATTGATGGAAACCGTATCTCCTGGATTAAATGGGCCACCTTGTACGGTCGCGCGCATCTCTATTCCTTGACCCGACAGGTCTTCTGAAGAGGATATCCAGATGGTCCGGTTTGAGTGAATTTCCTCTCCGTCGTTGGGATTGTAGCCAACCAGTTCGAGAGTTGCTACACCGGAGTGTATCCCGACCAGTCCGCCTATTTCCACAAGTTCACTCACATGCCCTCTCGTGCTTGAGTAGATTGTTGACTTGAGATTGCGGACAACCCCTTCCTGCCATAGGTTCAGGTTTAGCATTTGATTCGGAAGTGGTGTGGAGTCATACGAAGAACTCGCTTCAGTCCAAGCCTCGATGTGGAGAATTTGGTCGAGCAGCACATTGGAGGAACTTATCGGCTGAACCCATTTGATTTCATATTCGCCGACTTCGACTGTGGTTGATGCCGAATCAACCTCCTGACTGCTGCCGTTTGCCCAAACTTGGAATGTGACGATGTCACCGTTCCAATCGTCGATTGCGATGTTGAGCGGTGTGACCATCGAGAATTCAAATGAGCCGAACACACTCTGCAGAGAACCCCTTTGTTCCCGCTCTTCGATGCTGCCATCTTCATCGATGGTGTATGTCGCAACCCACTCAACTTTAGTTGCTGATTCGGGCGCTCCAGTCCATGGGTGGCTGAGCAAACCCTCGATGGTAATAGTTGAACCAGCGAGTACGACTTCTTCTTTAGGCACCAGAAGGATGTCCCGCCGCTTCACTGAGAAAGAATCACAATCTTGGGGTGTGAGGTAGGCTGTATCCCAATCTCCTTCATCGTAAAAGTACCAGTTCGCGATACACGCCTGATAGACTCCGGTAGGGGTGGCCGGAGAAACCATCCAATCCCACTCCAACCGTTCGTTGTTGGTACTCTGGTTGTGCCTCTCAAACCTTCGCTGACCTTCGTCATCTTCGACCCATACCTCGTAGAGGATGGTTGAATCAGTACCGAGCCCATCAGCAGTCAAGTGAAGTGATTCGCCAGGGATTGCGACCTCTGGGTCGATGTCGATATTGGCTCCGAATTGGGCGGATACATCGATTGCGGGTAGGAGCGAGAGTGAGAAGAGTGCGATGAGGATGAGAGCCAAGGTTCGTTTTGCCATGCGTACGCATTCGTGCGATTGCGAATGAGCCTGTCGGCTCAGTAAAGTGCTTTTGAAAAGCGTTCAGTTAGCCTCTACGATGGATGTCGAGGGTCTCAACGGCGTTCTCGGCGTCCGCCACCGCGTCCGCCTCCGTCTCCACCGCGACCACGGCCACCGCCGCCACCTCCGCGAGGTTTCGACTCTTGAATCGTGATGCTTCGGCCACTCATTTTGGTACCCTTCAGTTTGCCAAGTGCTTCACTGCCTTCTTTTCGGTTAGTGTAAGTGACGAACGCGAATCCTCGGCTTTTGCCGGTCTCTCGGTCCGTTGCAATATGGACATCCTTCACATCACCGTGCTCACTGAATAGTTCTGACAATTCATCCTCGGTTGTTTCGTATGGAAGTCCGCCGATGAACATCTTGAATCCATCAGCCTCCTTTGCGTTATCTCGAGCCTTGATGAGAACCTGACGCTCCTTAGCCAAATCATCAGCGTCAGCATCGCCAGATTCGACCTTGTCCATGCATGGTCGGCAGCGAATCGGCTTGCCCGGTGTTGGCGTGAATGGAACTTCGCACTTGTCGCCACAGAGTGTGCATTTCGTCTTCGTCATTTCTCGGCGAGGTCTATCTCCGCGGCCACCACGGCCGCCACCACCGCCGCCACCGCCAGAAGTGAGGAATTCCTTGGGGATTTCGTGTTTTTCACCGCGTCGGAAGTCTGCGAGTATGGAGAGGTAGGGGCGAGCGCCATCGTGTGAAAGACGAGCCTCAGCGGCAGGAGTCCACCTTTCTCCACCACGGTTCAGCGAATCAAAGCCACCACTTTCGTTTGAGAAGCCAGCGCCATAGTCGTCAGCGAGGGCACGGTAACCAGAGTAGTCACAGCGGGTGCAAGCGACATTGAAGTCATCTACTGCGTCACTCGGTTCCAAGATGACGCCACAAGCGGGGCAGATCGCTTTGATTACACCGTAGCGTGGTTTATGCTTGGTTGAAATTCGCAATACAGGTTTGAGTTGGATAACCTCTGCTCGAATCAAATCGCGGGTTCGCATCGCATCGCCGGGAGCCGGTAGGAATCGGTCTACGACTTCTGCTACGAAGATGTCTGCGAAGAGCTGCTCTGCAGGCAAATCTCGGTTCGGCTTGCCTTCGATGTGGAGAATCTTGATTTCGCCAGTCTTCGTTTGGAGTCTGTTGACTTCGCCGATGATGACATCACCGACTTCTGGCATCCGGGGGCCGTCGATTGGGGAATCGACTGTAATCGCTCCGTCGACGATTTTGACTTGACCGATTCTTGTAGCGACTATTCGCCCATCGACCTCAACCACACCGTCGCCGACA
>CAUZUN010000154.1:0-3711 GCA_963583115.1 Candidatus Thalassarchaeaceae archaeon | reverse complement strand
GAGATTGAGCGCTGCTTTGAGGATGCGATTCAGGTTGCTTGCAATCTTATCGAAGAGCCGAGATTGCTTCCTGGCGGAGGTGCCACTCAGATGGCGCTCGCTCGCCGACTTCGGCGCCATGCCGAAACAGTTCCCGGTCGCGAGCAGTTGGCAATCGAGGCGTTTGCAGCCGCTCTTGACTCAATCCCCCGAATCTTGGCAGAAAATGCCGGATTATCTTCACTCGACGAATCCATACGCTTGAACGCCGCACAGGACGAGGGCGGCGACTGGATTGGACTAGACCTCTTCGCAGGTGAGCCAAGAGACATGGCTGAGGCAGGTGTCGTAGAGCCGGTTTTGGTGACCCGTCACGCAATCGAGGGAGCGATGGAGGCGGCGGTGTCCGTACTACGAATCGACGATGTGCTTTGGGCTGAAGAGGACGCTCAAGAGCCCGACTGGAAGACCGATGGTGAGGATTAACATCGATTTTCCATTCGATGTAAATTCTAGAATAGAGGCATGGGGACTCAGAGAAAACTGAACTATTGGGGGCCGAAAAGTGGCTGATGGCTTTCATGTGGTAACCGGCGCTTTTGGTTACAGCGGCCGTTGGATAGCGCATCATCTCCTTGAGAAGGGAATTCGAGTCAGAACACTGACCAATGCGATTGGCCGTGACGACCCATTTGACGGGAGAGTCGAGGTTCATTCACTCGATTTTGATGACCACGAAGCACTAGTTGAATCGCTTCGAGGAGCAGAGGTTCTCTACAACACATATTGGGTTCGCTACAACCATCCACGCCACAACTTTGAGCATGGAATCGCCGTCGAAAACAGCAGGCGTCTCTTCGCTGCTGCTGCTGAAGCGGGAGTTAAGAGAATCGTCCACTTTTCCGTCGCACACCCTCACAAGGCACCTGACTGGACCTACTTTCGAGGCAAGGTCGCGGTCGAAGGAATCCTTCACGACTCGGACCACTCCTATGCGATTCTTCGTCCAACCGTGCTGTTTGGAGGGGGGAGGAATGTCCTGATCAACAACATTGCATGGATGCTGAGAAAATTCCCGGTGTTCGGTGTCTTTGGCATGGGAAACTATCCCATCCAACCAGTGCACGTCAAGGATGTCGCAAGGGTCGCGGTCGAACAGGGCGAGTTGCGTGAGAATGTGACAATTGATGTTACGGGGCCGGAAACTTTCCGCTACAAGGAGTACATCGGTCTGATGGCGAAGTCGATGGGGCTACGCCGGCTCATCCTTCCAATTCCCTCCACTGCTGGGTGGTTGTTCGGTAAGGTGTTGGGACTTTTCCTGCAAGATTTGGTAATCACACGGGCTGAGATTCGGGGGTTGAAACGAGGCCTCATGGCCTCCGACGAGGAGCCGTTGGGGGTCCTCAATTTCACTGAGTGGATTGCGGAAAATGGTGATAAATTTGGTAGAAGGTACCAAAATGACCTGAAGGAGCGAAAATATCGCAAGCCATGAGATATGTGAATTTTGTCGCCGCTATGTTGAATGAAAGTTGCTGCTCAATCTTCCTCAACCCATGCGGCCCACGGCTCACCCGTAGTCTTACGATGCCACCATTCGTCACTATCGGCCGGCCATTCAAGGTACTCATAACCGTCTGGCTGAACCTCCCCCTTGAGAGAGGAGTCCGGTTCGAACAATTCCTCCTCTTCCGTCCACTCATCGGAATAATCATCCTCCTTTCGGAACCGGATGGCGAGCACGAGCATGCCGATGGCGACTAACAGTAGGAGGCCGAGTCCCATCGCGACAAGTACCGATGAAGCCCTCTCCTCGGGCAGCGGTTGGATGGTCACCGACCAAGATTCACTGTTGTTCTCGTCCCGCTCTGACACCGCGGCATCAGCGTCGACATGGACCACGAAATCGAGGTCACCCTGCCAATCGGGAATCCATTCAAAGGAGACGATGGCTGAGCTTTCACCTTGCAGGAACTGCACGGTCATTCGTCCCACCTCTTCGATTTCCACTCGGTCTTGGAGTTGGATGTGGGTTTCGAGCGCGACGATGAACGGCTCATCGGTGTAGTTTCCGAGATTCACCAAGGTGATGTTCAGATATGTGGTCTGCCCGAAGACCGGATTCTCAGGTGCCACAAATAACTCACTCGCTTCGAAATCAGGCCGAATCTCGTAGACAGGTAGGCCGAGCGGCCAGTTTTGCGCCGAGCCGGCACCGCTGAGTTGGTTACCCGCAAGGTCACTGACTTGGAGCCAGCAGTCGAGTGCATCTCCAGCCAGAAGAGGTGGGAAGATTAGGTCGACCCGATGACGCGAGACCTGTCCGGGTGCCTGCATTGTGGCAAGTGCCTCCACCAGCTCTCCCACCGTCTCGATTCCCCGTCGCACTAGACAGGTGACGGGAATGTCCTCAGAGGAGATGCCAGCACCCAGTTCCTGCAGGTCGAATTGCAGAGCGACAGTTGTCGAGTTTGCTGCTATGAATGAGGGCTCGGAGCCGACCAAAGTCGGTGGCTGGTCATCGAGTTGCAGCCGAATAGGCTGAGGCAGCGGATTGACATCACCCGGCCCGAAATCGACCGCCATCGTGACTTGGTAGAGTCCAGTGCCGAGTGCATCCATGGTTCCGGAGAAGTAACCGTAGTTATCCACCTGCACTAGCAACGGAGTGTTTTGAGGGACTTGCAGCCAGACGCTGAAGGAATTTGGCGGCGGAGCTAAGTCGGCCGCTACATAGCGCACCCGCCCGCTGAGCAGCAAGCGCGCCCCTTGCGCAACATAACTGTCGTTTTGCAGAGCAGTTTCCGAAGGGTCTCCCTCGAGAGAGATGGAGAAGTCGGCGAGGCGGATGTCAGAATTGAGTATCCATCCCAGTCCGGTCACCAGCACTTGCTCGCCAGACGAGTCGGTGACTATCAGGATGAGGTCACCTTGGGCGACCAACGGGTCGAAGAGTGGGGTTACGCTGAAGGAGATATTCAGGAAGGTCTCATTTCCTAAACCAGTCAGGGCGAAGCTATCCACCTGCACATTGGGGTCGCTTGAGATGAAGTTGCCCCCCTGCTGCCATGTGAGTTCAATTCCTTGGCCGATTACAACCACGATGCTCTCGATGTCCTCAAGCCAGTTCTCTTCGTAGAGTGTGGCGTTCAGCCACGATGGATGGGCTGGAACGATGGCACCTCCGCCCGACAGTTCCAGAGTCGCACTCACCAGTGAGGTGGGGGAGGGGACCAGTGAGATGTAGTGGTGAAGAGCCTCCTCAAAACCAGGGCCTCCTCCGTCTAGGGGGTTGCCTGCGAGGTCATTTCCTTCGATGAATAGGGAGACTATTTGGCCATGAAAGTTCGCTGAATCGTCAAAGTTTGCGTGGAAGAAGTCAGTCCCCGGCTCTCGCAAAAGTTGTCGGGTGCTGTATTCATCAGCCTCTGGGATTCCATCGCCGTCATCATGCTGCCCTTCGACCCAATAACGCAGCAGCAGGCTCGTATCATCGACGCCGACCGCGTCGATGCTCTCCGCGATCGAGACATTCAGCAACTGCTGGCTGTCCGGAATAACTCGCGTGCCCGCGGGGGAGTGCAGCATCAGCCCAGGGCGGGTCGCATCGATTCTGAAGGTGAGCACGCTAATTCCTAGAGTGGTGGCGTCGAGGGGCCCTTCGATACTAGCGCTGATGGTGAAACCGCCGTACCGGTTCTCGTTCGGTGCATTTGTGTTGATTGAGTA
>CAUZUN010000153.1:0-3747 GCA_963583115.1 Candidatus Thalassarchaeaceae archaeon | reverse complement strand
GGTTGGCCGGACCCGGGAGTAGGTGGCTGGTTGGAGTCAGTAACAGTCGTTTCATCGATTGGCGATTCTGCACCTTCAGCAACCCAGAGGTCTACATGAGGGTCATCAGTTTCCACCCGGCGGCCCTTTCTTGGGGCTGATTGGCCGGTTGGCGGTTGCGCTTTGTGAGGACCTTGAGTTTTGGGCGCCTTTTGTGGACTCTGAAACGGCCCTACAGGTAGAGTCAACTTTGCGTCGCGGTTCCGGTCGCGCAAGCCACCAAACCTTCCAGAGGATTGTGGCGGTGCTGTACCCGGAGCCATTTCGAGAATTTCTGCGCCACCCGCCTCGTCGCGAGGTAGCGGAGTTTTGGGCGTTGAGTCAGTTGAGGTCTGTTCAGAGCCTGCGGCGGATGCAGCGGATGGGGAGTCTGCGAAGTCTGGCGCGGGTTTTCCACCTTCAGATGGCGGTTTGAACTCTGTTTTGGGCTCTTCATCCCAGTCATCGGGCCACTCTTCCTCCTCTTCTTCTAGGTCGTCGAGCGGTGCGCCACCTTGGCTCCCTTGCTCATGGGGAGTTTCTGGTACCGCGGTTTCAGGTTTGGCAGGTTCTCCCCAATCCTCTGCTGCTTGAGCGAGCGAAGGAAAGAGCGGTTCGGATTCGGAGGAGGAGGGCTGGATTGAGTCTTCTTTGGCAACTATTCTAGAACTGCCTGAGCCTGCCTGCAGCCCATCTCCTGCCTGCAGCCCATCTCCCGCCTGCATTCCACCAGCCGCCTGCACCCCATCGTTTGAGGGCGGATTGGTCACTGGTAGACTTTCGGTTTCAGTCGATGCGCTGGCATCTCTGTCTGTAATTCTGTCATCGGTTGATATGGTGGAATCACTTTCGGAAATATCGATTTCAGTTTCAAGAATTGGTGGCGCTGCCTCGGATACCCGCTGGAATGTACCATCATCGACCTTGGTCCGCCCTCGCTCACTGTATGTGACGCTCAAGTCGAGATTCCGCTGGTTTGTGACCGGCATACCACGAGAATGGTCCACCAAATCGCGCAGAAGTCGCATCGCTCTACCTACATGCCCAGTAGTCTGTTCCATCACCATATCCAACAGTGGCCCTGGTGCTGTCCACGCTGACCGGCTAGCCTTGTGTACCCGCTTCCCGATAAGTTCAGCCATCTGCCCTCGGTCGAGGTGAGAAAGTGGCTCTGTCACATCCATCTCAGCGAGTAATTCTTCGGGGAACGCTGCGAGTTGTCCCGGGGTCATTGTGATGACTGTAAGAGCCCGCAATTTGGTGAGCACCGGCATCAGTGAACAGACCACATCTGAGAGTTCCGGACCATGCACATATGGGGCATCGATTACGATGAGTGGAAGCAGGTCAGAACGGCCCCCCAACTCCTCCTGTAAAGTGTGAATTAATGCACTCAAAATCGGTGGTGTTTCGAAGTCCCCCATCAAGTCACAATAGAGTTGATTCAGTATGGTTGGGACTACATCAGAAGTAGGCCAAAAAACGGTGTGAGTTTGGTTGGTTATTCCTACCAGGGATTCGACAACGGAAGTGCGCCCACTTCCTCGCTCGCCGACAAGTGCAACTACCTTGGGTGAGAAGAACCGAATCGAGTTCCCCAACGCGCTGAACACATCGTTCCTGCCGACCATCAAATCCAACTGGTCGTGACTCAAGGGTCGAACATCGAATGGGTTCGACCTCAAGTGTGGCAAGTTGAGTTTGTCATTGCGCTCTGACTGCATTAATTCGGTCCAACTCAAAGTCCACTTAACATGTTTACGCGTCAGACCACCAAATTGGGACCCGTTTGTACGCGTTGAACGGCCCACCAAAGGCCCAAATACACCGAAAACTGTGACTTTTTGCGGCAATTAAATTCCCCATTAACGCGTTAATAACGCATCACGAAAAGCGTTAACCCGTCAGCCGCCCCGGATTAACGGTTCACTAACGCATTACTAGTAGTGAGAACCACCTAGGATTAGAGCCGAAATGAGGTCGAGTTCTCCAACTTGCCACGCCTAACTAAGGTCGAGATTCACCACTTGCCACCCCCACCTTGGGAAGTCTGGACACCCTGTGGAGGGGTTTGGGTATCTTGTCGAAGTGGTTGGGAGGATTATCCTCGGAATGCTTTAGGTGGGCCGTCGAAAGCCACCGGGTGAGGGAAAGGAATGCCAGTCGAAAACAGCCGCCTGAAAGGCTTCTACAAACTGAGTGTCGAAGAGCGACGAAACAAGGTCGCAGAACTGTCCGGATTAGATGCTGAAGGGGTGGCTGCATTGGCCGCTACTGGTGAGCTTTCTGAGGCCGCCGCTGACCGCATAATTGAGAATGTGATTGGGACCCTCGCACTACCGGTTGGAGTGGCTACAAATTTCATCGTGGACGGCGAACATTATCTGGTTCCATTTGCCCTTGAGGAACCCTCTGTTGTGGCTGCTGCTAGCAACATGGCAAAACGCTGTCACGCGAAGGGCGGATTCGTCTCTAACAACACCGACCCAATCATGATTGGACAGATTCAAGTGGTCGGATGTGAGGACCCATTTGCGGCGAAGGAAGCGGTGCTTTCTGCCGTCGATGAATTGGTTTCTGCGTGTAATGAAGTAGACCCGATTTTGGTTAAATTCGGTGGCGGTTGCAAAGGGCTGGAAGCGAGAGTTTTGGATACTGAATCTGGTCCGATGGTGATTGTCCACATCCTAGTAGACTGTCGCGATGCGATGGGCGCAAATGCGGTCAATACTATGGCCGAAAGCATCGCCCCAAGGGTCGAATCGATTACTGGTGGAACTGTCATTCTCCGCATCATCTCCAACCTCGCAGTCCACAGGTTGGCCCGGGTAAGTGCCACATTCACCCCAGAGGAGATGGTCAACAGTGGCGAATCTGCTGAGGAGGGTGCCAAAGTGATTGATGGAATCATTCAGGCGTATCACTTCGCTGCCGCAGACCCATTCCGGGCTACAACCCACAACAAGGGCATCATGAACGCCATTTCGGCGATTGCAGTAGCGTGTGGGCAGGATTGGCGTGCAATCGAGTCAGGAGCGCACTCCTACGCCTCTCACGAGCGCATCTACGGCTCCTTGACCCACTGGGAGAAGGATAGCGAAGGCAACCTCGTCGGCTCGATCGAACTGCCGATGGCTGTCGGTCTGGTCGGTGGAGCAGTTCGAGTACACCCCACCGCCAAGGCGAATGTCGCAATTATGGGTGCGAGAACCGCAGATGAACTTGCGAAGGTCATCGCAGCGGCAGGGATTGCCCAAAACCTAGGTGCTCTGCGCGCATTGGCCACGGTTGGCATTCAGGCAGGACACATGAAACTCCACGCTCGCAACATGGCGGTGACCGCTGGTGCGGCTGATGATGAGGTCGACAGGGTGGTTGAATTGGCCAAAGCAAGTGGTAGAATTACTGCTACAGCCATCGAAGATGCACTCAAACAGGTTCGTGGCGAGTGAAAACCTCTCGCCAGTTGGCGATGTGAGGCGACCGAACGGATACGAGGGGTTACTCTACTTCGGCAACTTCGTTTTCTTCTTCCGCATCGGTAGCCATTTCGACTATCCCGTCTCGGCCCGAATCCTCTTCGGTTGCTTCGGTATCTTCAGTTGATTCGGCGGCCTCTTCGGTTGCTTCTGATTCCCCTTCGGTTGCTTGAGTTGATTCGGCGGCCTCTTCGCTTGCTTCGGTTGCTTCGGCTCCATCCGTTGCTTCGGTTGAATCAGATTCCTCTTC
>CAUZUN010000152.1:0-3749 GCA_963583115.1 Candidatus Thalassarchaeaceae archaeon | reverse complement strand
TGAATCTGTTCGCAGGTAGGTGATGTGCCCGCCATTGTATAGTTCGCCAGCAGAGCGCATCGTCTGGGCTGGAGTCCAACTCCAACGGCTACCAGCGGCTTGTAGCATGGCATCGGTTGTGAACGGTGGCAGAGCACGACGGGTCGGTTGACTAGCCTTAACAGCGTCAATCGTCACATGCTCGTTATCGGTGAGTGCTTGGAACGCCTGCTCAGCGAGTTCCTTGTCATTAGTCCGAATTGCGTCAAACTTTCCATCTTGGTCGCGCCACGCTTCCTTGTCCTTACTTTCGTGAAACCTTGCATTGAATTGGATAGCCTGAGCGTCTACCTTTACCGCAAAGTAGGGAGTAGGCACAAACGCCTCTCGCTCCAACTCCTTGTCCACGACGAAGCCGAGAGTCGGCGTTTGCACACGCCCCATCGACTGAAGTCGCCACGAGCGAGCAAACTTTGAGGTTCTGAATCCGACAAGTCGGTCCATGAACCGGCGAACCTTCGCCGCATCGACAAGATGCATGTTCACTTCGCCTGGGTCAGCAAGAGAAGCCTCGACTGCAGGCTTAGTAATCTCATGGAAAGTAATTCGGTGGACATCTGCGATGTCGCCTAGAATCTCTTCAAGACGCCACGCGATGAATTCCCCTTCTCTATCAGGGTCAGTAGCGATGAAGATGTTCTCGACTTTTGCCTTCTTCGCTTCCTTTCGAATTCCAGCCATAATCCCCTTTGCCCTTTCAGTCCAGTCCCATGGCGGGCTAGGCAACTGATCTTTTCCTGCGGCCCACATAGCCTTGCGAGCGTGCTCGTGCTTACCGGAAGGGAGGTCTTGGACATGGCCTTTGCAAGCGCGGACGATGTATTCCTTACCGAGATACTTCTGGATAGTCTTCGCCTTCGCATTTGATTCCACAATTAACAGATCCATTTTCACTCCTCCAACTGGTCGCCCCAAGACGACCTTCTAACCAAACTGGCTTCCCAAGAGTTGCTCTGGGTTACCGGAGATTCAGCCAAGATTTCACAAGAAATTGAGGCCGCCATTTCCAGCCCCATTTCAGTCGCTACGCGCGCACGCGAGGGAATGCGAAGTTGATGATTCGGGAATCTCTGCTCCACTGTCACCTTCTGCCGCATCCGGTTCTGCCCCGGTCGGACAACCATAGATAAACCATGTTGGTCGGCGGAAGAAGTCTGCCGGAATAGGGGGGACTATGTCCCCCCGCAGAGGCGACTTTGATTTCTCCCTGCGCACACTCGCGTGCGGAGGGATTTGAGGCAGTTGGATTAATGTGAGTTCTTCAAAAATTTAATGCTGATTCTTATGAACAGGGTATTTGTTTATATGATAAATGGAGGCCCGGTGGATTTAGGTTTAGACCTAGATGGTAATAGATATGGATATTAAAGGACATATGATGTTTGATTCAAGCATCAGATACGGGATAAAAGATTGGTGGATTGGAACGATTGTGTTGATGGTGATTAACATTGCAATTAGTACAATTGCAGGAATTGCAGGAGTTGCAATTATCGGTACGATCGGAATGGTAATTGTGATGGTGGCGTCAATTGGACTTTGGGTCCCACGCCTTCGCGACCGTGGACACAACGATACTGTTGCACTAGCACTTAGAATCATCATCTTCCCTTGGGGGCTCATAGAGTGCGCCTTTTTGGGTAGTTCTGAGTGAATTCAGATAATTTAGGCAACAGGCGCTGAATAAAGAGCGTAGCCCTTGGATTGCGTATTAGTGGAGTGTTTACCCTCTACAATTGCGATATTAGCCCGATGAGTTGAAACCACATACTGGCACGCTTTGTGCCGAGATCGCAGGCACACATCACCTAGAAACTCGCGGCTGGATTCGTCATCTTAACTCGCCACGCCTCGCAACTTCATCCCACGGTTCAGTCGCCGCGGGGCCGGCGCAACCAACACAGCCGGGGTATCCAGCCTCCAACAAATCGTGAACAAGTTGCAGCAGGAGTTTCCACGATTCTCCACATTCACCCCGGCCCGCAGGAATCCAGCAGACGGCCATAGCAGGTTCTGGACCACCGATTCTTGCAATCAATTCTCCATCGCATCTCATACAGATATAGTTCCAACCAACCTCTGAGAGAACTTGTGGCTCCCTAATCAAGGCAGGGAGTGAGTCGGAGATGTGGAGGGCGAGGGAGTTGGCCTGTTCGGTGAACTCGGGGGGAACTTCGAGGGTGCAATTTTCAGTGCGGAGCAGCCGGCGCGCAGCCTCAGAGAGCGAAGCATGGAGTGCAGCCATGCGTGTGCGGAGTAGACGGAACGCTTGAAGAGTACCGGCAGAACGGAGAGGGGAGCAAGATGGCAGACCTCGGCGTGGACATACCCGGTCTCTCAATGTCAAATCCGTTGATGCTCGCCTCAGGAATCCAAGGTGGAAGCGCTGCTGCTCTCCATCGAGTGTCGGCGAGTGGGGCTGGTGGGCTGGTCTCGAAATCGATTGGACCTATTCCTCGGGAAATGTATCCCGGACCTGTGTGCGTGGAAGCAATGGACTCCGTAATCCTCAATGCGATGGGTCTTCCAAATCCAGGCGCTGACAAATTTGCTGAAGTTGTAAAGGGTGAGGAATTCGCCAAGCCAATGTTGGTCTCAATCTTCGGTGGGGATGCTGAAGGATATGTCGAGGTGGCCGAAAAAATGGCCAATGCTGGAGCTTCCTGCCTTGAGTTAAACCTCTCATGCCCGCACGCCAAGCCAGGTAGTCGGGCACTCATCATCGGCCAGCAGCCCGAACTAATTCGCGAAGTTGTCGCTGCTGTGAAAGGTGCTGTGGATATTCCAGTTTATGCGAAACTCTCGCCGAACACAACGAACATAGTTGTAGAGGCGGAGGCGGCGTTGTCGGCTGGTGCTGATGGTTTGGCTCTCATCAACACGGTTTCGGCGATTGAAGTCGACCCATTTGCTGGAAGGCCGGTCATCGGAAATCTGCTGTGCGGAATGTCCGGCCCCGCGATTCGGCCGATTGCGCAGCGCAAGGTGGCAGAAATTTCACTAGCGATGCGGAGAGGTGAGATTCCAGAAGTCCCGATTCTTGGGATTGGTGGGATTACCACAGGACTTGATGTAGCCCGCTTCATCATGCTCGGTGCCTCTGCTGTGCAAATTGGAAGCGCATTGGTATGGGGTGATGTCGATGTCTTCGCACAGATTGAATCTGAACTTGCCGAATTCATGGCCCAAAACGGATATCCTGACTTGGAGTCGATGCGAGGAATCGCTCTCGACTCACTGGAGGGGCTCTCATGACCCTCAGAGCCTCACCAACTAACCGACCGCAAGGAATTGACCTTGAGGCGTTGGCAGACGGCTGTTGCGACCGGTTGGCAGCCTCCTACGCTTCTCGAGGAATGATAGCCTCACCAACACCCGTTCCTCTAATCGAAGTTCAACATGAGGCTGGAGGAGTTGTCACACTCTGGGTGCAAGTGCCACCCGAAATGGTCTCCGATTACAATCCCGGCCAGTATTTCATGTGCTGGAATCCATACGACGCAACCGGCGGCATGAGCCGCCCCAACTACCACTCCGAAAAGCCATACAGCGTTGGTGATGTCAAAATCGACCGCACCGGAGTAGACGAGGGAATCGCAGCAGACACTGGCGGCGAAGGGCGCGCACTTCTCGGCTTCACAGTCAAGGATTTGGGAAGGCAAAGTGGCGAATTGACACGGATGAAGGCGGGTGACTGGTTAGCAATTAGG